>CAYGVZ010000157.1:0-6997 GCA_964353475.1 uncultured Pirellulales bacterium
CGCTGACCTGTTTGGTCTCCGTAGTTTATAGCGTGGGGCTCCTGGGCTGGCTCGGCTGGGAAGTCACGGTCATCAGCTCCAACTTCATCTCCCTGCAACTGATTATTACATTGGCCATGACCATCCACCTGATGGTCCGATACCGGGAGCTGGCTGCCGAGCAGCCGCAGGCCAGTCAGCACAAATTGATTCTCAGCACAATCCGTGCAATGTGGCGGCCGTGCGTGTATTCGGAACTAACGACCATGATGGGTTTTGCGTCCCTGATATTCTGCAATATCCGGCCTATAATCAATTTCGGTTACATCATGGTCGTTGGCGTGGCCATTTCCACCATTGTGCCGTTCCTGCTCCTGCCGGCCCTGCTGGTGCTTCTACCCAGAGACAAGCCCTGGTCGAGGGGCAAGTCCAAGTGGCTGCTAACGGCGATGCTGGGCCGATTCACGGTGGCCCACGGCCCCTTTATCATCGCGGCCAGTGCGGCGTTGCTGCTCGTCAATGCCGTGGGGATACGCAAGCTCCAGGTGGAGAATTGTTTCATCAACTACTTCAAATCGACCACCGAGATACATCAGGGGATGAAGGTTCTGGACCAGCAGCTTGGCGGGACTACGCCTCTGGACGTGGTCATCGATTTTGGGCAGGCTGAGTCGCCGGCGGAAGTCGCCGGCCCTGCCGCGGATAAAAGTGACGACACTTTCAACGAATTCGCCGAGTTGGACGAAGCAGCGACGGATGAGAAATACTGGTTCACGCCGGAGAAGATGGCCCGTATTGCGGCTGTGCATGACTACCTTGACGGCCTGCCTGAGACCGGCAGGGTCTTGTCGGTAGTTACCCTGGTCCGGATGATTGAGCGGGTCAATGGGGGCAAGGCGCTGGATAACGTGGAATTGGCCCTGCTGTTCAATCAGATACCTGAACGACTCAAACAGACACTGGTCACGCCCTACGTGTCGGTTGAGCACAACGAGGTCCGAATCACGGTGCGGATACGGGACTCAGACCCATCATTGAAGCGGAACGAGCTGCTAAAGAAAATTCGGGCGGACCTGACAGGGGTGCTCGGGTTCAAGCCCGAGCAGGTGCACTTGGCCGGCACGCTGGTCCTGTACAACAACATGCTCCAGAGTTTGTACACCTCCCAGATTGTTACGATGGGTTTTGCCACATTGTTCCTGATGGGGACCTTCGTGGTATTGTTCCGGTCTCTGCGGATTGCGGTCATCGCGATATTCCCGAACCTGCTGGCTATAAGTTGCGTGCTGGGGGTGATGGGTTGGCTGAACATCCCGCTGGACATGATGACCATTACCATCGCCGCTATCGGCGTGGGCCTGGCCGACGACGACACTATCCACTATATCCACCGGTTCAAGCACGAAGTCGAGACCAACGGGAGCTACCAGACGGCATTGCACCGGTCGCACAACAGCATCGGCCATGCCATCTACTACACGACGGTGACATTAGTCATCGGGTTTTCCATCCTGAGCTTGTCGAGTTTCATCCCCACGATATACTTTGGCCTGTTGACCGTGCTGGCAATCACCGTGGCTTTGCTGGCCTCTTTGACCCTGCTGCCGCAATTGCTGGTTTTGGTCAAGCCCTACGGCAAAGAGCCCAAGAGCAGGCAAGACGACGAGGAGGAGGGCCAATGAGACGCTGCTTCCTGATTGTGGTTTGGCTTGTCTTGGGGGCGGGTTGTGCGACCTCAACCCAGAGCAATCCACACTCCCTTGCTGCCTCACCCGGGGACGTCAATTCGTCCGGCGAGGCCGCCTTCGATGAATTTGAAGAGGAGTTCTCCCAGAGACAGGTGCCGACCTCGGACCCGCTGGAAGGTCTCAATCGCGTTATGTTCGGCCTGAATGACGTGCTCTATTTCTGGGTAGTAAAGCCGGTATCGCAGACGTGGGAGGGTATTGTGCCGAAGCCGGCGAGGGTGGGAGTCCGCAATTTTTTCGATAATCTGACCACGCCTATTCGCTTAGCCAATTGCCTGCTGCAGGGAAAAGGTGACGCCGCCGGCCGGGAATTAAATCGATTTGTCATCAACAGCACGGTGGGCGTTCTGGGATTTGGCGACCCTGCAAAAGACAGATACGGCCTGGAGCCGGCAGATGAAGACCTGGGGCAAACGCTGGGGAAGTACGGGCTGGGGAATGGTTTTTATGTTGTCTTGCCGCTGCTGGGTCCATCGACTGTGCGGGACGCGGCAGGCAGGGTAGGCGATTCGTTCTTGAACCCGGTCTATTACGTGGAACCCACAGAGGCCGCGATAGGCATAAGCGCCGTAAAGTTCACCAATGAAAGCTCTTTTCACATCGGGGAGTACGAGTCGTTCAAGTCGGCGTCCGTGGACCCTTATGTGGCGATGCGCAACGCTTACGTTCAATACCGAAACGAACAGATAAGAGAATAGCTATTCTTCTCCACGCAGCAGCGATAAAAAAGGCCGTGGCGGCGGCGGCGAAGAACAGCACCGCCAGGTTCCTGACCGTTTGGAGAACGGTGGGCCAGTAAGGATGTCCCACAAAATCCCACTCACCGAGCAAGAGCGGGTTGCCGCACACAAACCAATAGAGTCCATAGATATATGCGCCTGCCAGCACTGAGGCCGGCACCGCATAATAAGCGCCTGTGAGCAGCCAGAACGGCAGCGACCACGCGAAATACTGAAACGACCAGTAATTCGAGAAACCATATAAGACGGTATAGACCGCGGCGATGGTTGTGCACAGGTCCGCAACTGATTTGTTTTTGGCGCGGAGCCAGCTTATGACAACTATGGCTGCAAGACAAAATGGCACATTGTACTGGTAATAGGATTCGACAAGCGGATGAACCCACGAGTAGCCCGGTGAATTAGGGTACAGGGCGGCGTCGAGGAATATTCTTGTACCCCAGACAGGCACACCGGCGGTTGTCTGTATGATTTGTCCGCCATAGCCGAACACTCTGTTGTATATGATTGCAGGGTCTGTCAGCAGGACGGGCAGATAGGTCAGAACCGCCGCGGAGCCAGCCACAAGAATGAACTTCAGGCGTTGCCGCCAGGAGGGCAGCCAGAAGAAGAACGCCGGTATCGCCAGCATACCGGGAAGTTTAACCCATAAGCTGGCGCCTATTGCAGCGCCCGCCCAAGCCACGTTTCCTTTCGAGATCAGATAAACGCACAGTATCAGGAAAAATGCGATTGATGAATCGGTGTTGCCGTGATAAGCCGAAAAAATCATCGCCAGAGGATGAAGCCAGTAGCAGGCGGCGATTATGAAGCGGTTCCTGTCAGCGCTCAATATGAACAGCAGGAGGATTGCCGTAGCGGCATCCAGCAGAGCGAATGAAAGGCGCCAGAGAACGCGAAATGGAATGTTGCTTGCCTGCGCAACCTTATAGACCCCTGCGACAACCACGGCGATAAAGGGCGGGTGATTCATTTGTTCGTCTGCGCGATAGTGGTTTAGAAGGCCGCGCTGCTGGATGCCCTGGGCGTGCCGAGTCCATATATTGATGTCGTAAGTTCCCTGCGTGAAGAGAGCGAAGTGCAGACGTATGACAATGCCGACGACAGCAGCGACCTTGAACCAGCGCGGGGATTTGCGGAGCAGGTTGAGGGGCGTGTCGTCCGACCGTCCGGCCGTATTGGGTCCGGGCTTGTGGGCGAGTTCGCTGCGGGCTGGGAGGGGCTTAGTCATACTCGCATTAGGGAGGCAACTTATCCTGTATTATTCCCATTCGATGGTTGCGGGTGGTTTGCTGGATATATCATAGACGACGCGGTTGACGCCGCGAACCTCGTTTATGATTCTGCTTGAAATCAGGGCCAATACCTCGTAAGGGATGCGCGAGAAGTCGGCTGTCATAAAGTCGGGCGTTTCGACGGCGCGGATGGCGATTACGTTTGCGTATGTTCTCTCGTCGCCCATAACGCCTACGGTGCAGACGGGGATAAGGACGGCAAGCGCCTGGGCGATTTTCCTGTAAAGGCCCGCCGACTTTATCTCATCGAGGAGTATCTCATCGGCCGCTCGCAGGATTCGCAACCGGTCATCCGTCACTTCACCGATGATTCGCACGGCCAGGCCTGGGCCGGGGAATGGATGTCGCCAGACGATATGCTCAGGCAGGCCGAGGTATTCGCCGACGATGCGGACCTCATCCTTGAATAAATCGCGGAGCGGCTCAATCAACTCGAAGCCGAGTTCTTTTGGGAGACCGCCGACGTTGTGATGGAGTTTGATATTGGCTGCGGGGTTGCCGTCCTTTGCGCCGGACTCAATGACATCGGGATATAAAGTGCCCTGGGCGAGAAACCTTGCGTTGGGGATCTTCTTTGCCTCGGATTTGAATGCCTCGATGAATTCAGCGCCGATGATTTTCCTTTTTTGCTGTGGGTCGGTGACGCCTGCAAGTGCCCTGAGGAACTGGCTGGACCAGTCAACGACGCGCAGGTCGATATGAAAGTGGTCGCGGAAGGTGGAGATGACGTATTGGCGTTCGTTTTTTCGCAGGAGGCCGTTATCGACGAATATACAGACGAGCTGTTCGCCGACTGCTTTATGGACAAGCGAGGCGACAATGGACGAATCGACGCCGCCCGACAGGCCGCATATAACGGCGTCTTTTCCGACGCGATTGCGGATGGCCTCGACCGTTTCGGCTACGAAGTCGCTCATTTTCCAGTCGCCGGTGCAGCCGCAGAGGCGATAGAGAAAGTTTTTCAGAATGACTGTGCCTTTTGGCGTGTGCGAGACCTCGGGGTGGAACTGAACGCCGAAGAACTTTTTCTTTTTATGCCGAACAGCGGCGAAGGGGCAGGTTTTTGTCTGTGCCAATGTGACGAAATCGCGGCCCGCATCCTCAATCTGGTCGCCGTGGCTTGCCCAGACGGCGGTTGAGTCGGGCAGCGAGGCGAACAGGTCTTTTTTGCTGAGGATTGTAAGCTGCGTTCTGCCGTATTCACGGCTTTTGACGGGGACCACTTTGGCGCCGAGGATTTGGCAGCCGAGCTGCATACCGTAGCAGATGCCGAGGATGGGGACGCCGAGGTCGAATATCTTTTCATCGCATTTGATGGCGTTTTTGTCATAGACGCTGGCGGGGCCGCCTGAGAGGATAATGCCTTTGAGATTCGGCCGTGCAAGTTCCTTTGCCGACGTCCCTGCGGGCAATATCTGTGAATAAACGTTATGCTCACGGACACGGCGAGCGATTAGCTGGCCGTACTGGCTGCCGAAATCAAGTATGGCTATGGTTTCGTGATTCACAGTTTCACCGCGGAGAACGCAGAGACCGCAGAGAATTAAGAAAACTGTTTACAAGGCGCATAATTCCATTTTTCAGATATTATCAAAAGACCTGCCTATAAACCAGATTCGTAACATCTTTTCAACGCTGAGTACGCCGAGACCGCTGAGAATCAGGAAAATTGTTCACAAGACGCACAATGCCATCTTTCAACATCTTTACATGAAAGTTTATCAGCAGCCCTGCTTTTAATCCAGACAGCTTCAGATACGAAAGCAACTGTGCCTTGTGAATCGGCAATAACTGGTCCACCGCCTTCAATTCAATAACGATGGAATTTTCCACCACCAGGTCCAGTCGGTATCCACAATCAAGCTTAACGTCACGATACACTACCGGCAAAGCCCTTTGTTGTTCTACCTTCAATCCCCGCGACACAAGCTCAAACATTAAACACGCTTCATAAGCCGATTCCAACAATCCCGGCCCCAGCGTTCGATGAACGTCCATCGCAGCGCCGATTATCTGCTCTGTGAGTTTATTCAGTCGTTCACTTTCTTCCATTTCAGGTTTCACCGCAGAGAACGCAGAGACCGCAGAGATTTTTTAGACGCTGATTGACGTAGAAGACGCTGCTTTTTAGCAACACAGAACATATCCCTTTTACTCCTTGCTGGTACTCAACGGTTGTTCTGCCTATGGTTATATCCAATAGTGCACATTTCCATAATCTTAGTTTCCACCGGATAATTCGGATGCACCGATACATTTCGTCCATTTCTAATCGAACTAAAGAGAATGTTTTTGGCCTCTTCTTTTTGTTCAAAAGTATTCCAAGCATCTTTCAAGCCGCGCCAGAAGAGCTCATAGTGTCCGACTCCCGTAGATTCGTTGTCAACAACAATAAAAAGTTTCGGGAACAGAAAGTGACACATCTTCGAAGAAAACACCGGCGACCTTACTTGCTTTATTGTCGAGGCAATGTTAAAAAGTTGATAGATGTCTGGCCATTGTGAACTCGTAATACAAGGTTCTTCTGCTGCTGAAATCCGTTCATATAGTGTCCTTATTTGACCAAGTTGCCTAATACCTTGTTCTCTTATCCACTCTTTCGCGCGTGGTCGAATCGCGCGCCATTTAGATAAACGTTCCACGGTTATGTCCCACCAAGGCCTGGTGATGCCTTGTGCCCTGGCATTATAGATGTCGTCGTATTCTTTGTTGTGAACATCCTCAGACCATTCCACTTTATGATACTCAAGACCTCTTCGAATATTATCAACAGTAATAATCATGATAACACCTTTCGCGAGGGGGCATGCCTTGCCTTACGAAAAACATTAAAAATTCTCTGCGTTCTCTGCGGTCTCTGCGGTGAGATTAGTCCTCGAGAGGCAGATAGGCCGAGTAGTTGGGGGCTTCCTTTGTTATCTGTATGTCGTGCGGATGGGATTCGGCCACAGAAGCGTGGCTGACGCGGACAAATTTAGTGCCGGTTCTAAGCCCTTCGATGTTCTTTGCGCCGCAGTAGCCCATACCGGCCCTCAGGCCGCCGACTAATTGATAGACAAAGGCATCGAGTGAGCCGCGGTAAGGCACGCGTCCTTCGACTCCTTCGGGGACGAGCTTGTCTTTTTCGCTAATACCCTTTTGGCCGTAGCGTTCGGCAGAACCCTTGACCATCGCGCCGAGCGAACCCATCCCGCGGTATTCCTTAAACTGCCTGCCTTTGTAGATTACCATTTGG
>CAYGVZ010000158.1:0-6994 GCA_964353475.1 uncultured Pirellulales bacterium
ATCGCCGCACCGAGGCCGAGCAGCGGATTCGACTCCTTCGACAAGCTCAGGATAAACGTGCTCACCGCAGGCAAAAGCGTGGCGGGTTCGGGGGTGGGAGTAAGCAATAAGGCATGTCCATTACCTTCACCTATGATTTGTCCTGTAACAGAGTTAATACATAGAGCGTGTCTGAGATTCCACATAGAGGCGTCAGCAGGAACAAGTAAATCATTTAGGCAAAATTCAGCGGGGATTCTGTCATAATGATTTTGGCGCGCAATACGATTGCGAGTTGACCGGCATAGGTCAAGAACGGCCCGGAGGTCCGGCTATGCTTCCTCGACGACCTTGAAACTCAAGAGGGCGGCAACGTTACGCACGGCCTGTTTATAGTCGCCGAAATAAGTCACGCGATGCCATGACCACTGGTCCCATTCGTTGAGGAGCTTGTAAACGTCTCCTTTGACCTCGGCGGCGAGCTTGTTTCGGCAGGCCATATCCTCATCGACGTTCTCGACGGTGACGGCCTGATGAAGAATGACTTCTCGTCTTGCGGCGTCGAACTCGACGGTCGTGGTCAGTTCCTTGAGCGGCATGAGCGAGCGGTCGCAGGCACCCTGGCGGTCCTCGGAGTGGCTGCGAATATGGTACGGACTGGCTGGGCCGGCCGGGCCGAAGACCTTCGAGGGCGCGACGCAATGCGCATAGATAATCTGATTCTTCGAGGTGTCGATGACGGGGTCGGAGATGAAGCCGGGCCTGCCGGTAAGGTACGTCATCAGAAGCATGGTAATGGTGGACTTTTTGTCGGCCTCGCAGGCGCCGACGAAGCCGTCGTCATTGAGCTGCATGAAACCGAGGCACGGGTAGGCGAAGATATGCCCGCCGTAGAAGCCGCCGAGGCAGTTGACGGTGATGGCCTGGGCATTGTGACGGCTGAGAAGCTCGGCCATGGCGAGGTACATTGCGGCGGACTTGACGATTTCGTCGCGGTTTGGTTCGATGACCTTCGCAGCGGCCTTCATCCATTCATCGGCCTTTTGCTCAGCGGCTTTCTTATCGGCCTTGTTATATGCGCCGTTTAATTCGGCAAACTCGACCATGGCGACCTTTGTTCCGAAGGTCTTTTCAATGTGGTCGTCCGGCTGGCCGCCGACGACAAGCATCTTCGACTTTCTAAGTTTCGCTATCGTTTCGATGCAACGGGCTGCCTCTGCAACGTCCTGTGCCTTGGAGGAGGAGACCGCGGCGACGCGCATGCCTTTGCGGCGCAGAGCCCCGTACGAGGTGAGAAAGGCCCCCGAGCCGGCGAAGAGATGGTCAACGAGCACGGTGGGCTTGTTGGTATTGGCGATGATGGCGCAGGCCCCGCCCCACAGGCAGCCGGAGAGGTAAACGATGTAACCGTCAACGTCGCTGGTTTTATCCACGACTTTTTTGGCGTCGTCGTCGCTCATCACGGTACTGACGGCAAACTCGACGCCGGGGCAGGACTTCGTGAGGGTATCGACAAAATGCTTGTTGTGGGAATCGAAGTCGTAATGGATGTTCGGCCAGATTGGGACATCGGCAGACGGGTACGCCAGTACGAGGGCTATCTTTGCTTTTGAAGCGCCTCCGAGCGCGGGAGCAAGCCGGTTGTCGAGAGCCATCGTGCTTGAAGCACCAAGTGCGGAGAGAAAAGATGTGCCTGCCGCACAGGCGGCGCAGCTTCCAAGGAAACTGCGTCTGGACATTGAGAATGCGCAGCCCGTGAGGTTACTTTGTTGTTTGCCGGATTGACTTACATCTGCCATAACTGCCTCCATTAGCGATAATGCCGGCGTGGTTGTTCATCCGGGATTTCCCATATAACATTGTATATCCTTGCTCAGCTACACCGCTGAGCGTCATTTCCTACAATATAGCGACCCTGTCCGGTTAGGCAATTCTTTTCCTTTCGCCATCACCGCACCCAGGCCGAGCAGCGGATTCGACAAGCTCACCGTAGGCAAAAGCGTGGCGGGTTCGGGGAATTCATAACGAATGTCATCTATGAAAGTCTGTCCCCAATCACCCACACCTGTTTCTTTAATATTAAAGTACTTATCCCATTCACACGGGAAAAGACCTATCTTGTTAAGACAACATATCCGTCGCTGAGGAAAGAAAGATAGAGAGCAGGCAAAGCTTCGCGGAGTGCGGCTTCGTATTCTGAGGGGTCGCTGCGCTCGTAAATCCGGAAATTGGTTTTCTTTTCGGTCTGCACAAATGAATAGGCACCGTCATCGCGTACAGTTACCGTGACCGGCAAAAGGCGGCTTCGGACAATGGCATCGGTCTGTTGAATTTGCTCGCGGGGAATAATTCTATAATGTCCGTCCGGGCGTTTTACGAGCAGACGGTCGGCGGTGTCAAGCCAGAGAGCCGTTTCCCAGACGTTATGCTGTAAGTCAACGAAACTGAAGGAACTGTTCGGCTCATCCATCGCAGCAAGAAAATCCACCCGAGCGCTCCTTTCGAAGGCGAAACTCAGGTAATTTCGCAATCGGGGATTCATATCCTGGACGAATTTGAGGTTCGCCAGCTTCCAGTAAGTGTTGTTCGGGCCGTATTCAAAAGGGCCTTTGTCCGTTGCACAGGGGTAAATGGCGATTGGCAGGTCTGAGCGCAGCAGGCATACGATTGCTTTTGGGTCGAGCAGGACGTTCCATTCGAGAAAATTCCCGCCGGAAGCCCCCGCAGAAAGGCGGATTATTTTAACTTTCCTGAGCATCAGGGCCGGCTCGCGGTTATAAGCTGCGGCAATTGTGCGGGCTGAGCCGAAGCTGAGTATCTCCACTTTTTCCGGCGATTCACGGAGCGTTTTCAGTATCAGTTCGATTCCGGTTTGCTGCAAAGGCGGCGCATTGAGCATCCTGTCATCGACGCTGCGCATTCGATGAAAGGGGCCGATGCCATAAGGGATTGCGCGGTCAAAAATACAGTTCAATTGGGTAATCGGGACGATTCCCGGCTCACGTGGGCCTTTGGGGTCTGTTGAGCCAGCCATAATTGTCTCGCTACGCCGGAACTGGTCCGTGACATCGATGACTACAGCTTTGAGGTCAACTTCAGCAAGTGCATAGGGGGTAATCAAGTCGAAATTGTCGCCGACATCCTGCGGTGGGTGATAAAGGTCTGTAACATCTATGACAGGAACACGTTTATGTTTTGGTCTGCCGGCGTTTGTCTTGTCTGGAGCAACACAGGCGGACAACGCCATCAAAATAGCAGCGGTTACCGTCAGTCCGGCAACTATACCCTGGGATTTCCCATATAACATTGTATATCCTTGCTCGGCTACGCTGCTGAGGGACGTATTTCGCTTGTCATCCTCTTATGTCCTCTTTGCCTTTGCCCCCCAGCGGTTCGACCCTTCGATTTCACTCAGGGCAGGCTGCACTCACCGGAACCCAAAGGCGATTGTCATTGTACGCTTTACAGGCGAATAAGCAAGGAAAATCGGGGTAGTTTGGACTGGCTTAAAATGTGGTAAAATGACCTGAACGTTGAGATTTATCGGCCACAGGCAGGCAAACGCCGGACCCTTCGTTTGCCAATTCAGGCAAGGTCATCTCGAGGGCAGGCAAGTCCGCGAGTAATTGACTACCCCTCGTACCGCGAACCCGTTACACCCTTTCAGGCACGACATAAGGCCGCCGGTATTTGCGGGTCAGCATTTTGTCGGCCTGGCCGTCGCCGACGAATTTCTCTTTCCCGCCGTCGAACGTCAGGTCTCGCCCAAGACGATAGGAGATGTTCGCCAGGTGCGGCAGGGCCGTTGAGTAGAAGCCCTCCTCGATATCGCAGGTCAAATCTTCTCTCTTGCCGGAGCGCAGGGCGTTGATGAAGTTAACGAAATGCTTGTCCGCGCCGCTACCTGCGGGATTCATCGGGTCGGCGGCCTCCTCGGCCTTTTCCGAACACGGCCCCACCTCATTCTTTCGTCCGAAGTACGTCTTCCAGGTTCCGCCGTCGAGCGACATCCAGCCCTTCGTGCCGTAGAAGAGGTTGCCGACGCTGCTGTTCTGGTCGCCCTCGCCGCCCGTGTATAGTCCGCGGACCTCGAATTGCAGAATCTTGCCGTCGGCATATTTGAAAATGGCCGTCTGGGTGTTAGGCGTCTGCTGGTCTGAATCGAACGCAAAGTACCCGCCGAGCGAGCTTATCTTCACGGGGTGCTCATTTTTGTTTATTCCCCAGCGGGCAACGTCGAACTGGTGCGGCCCCTGGTTGCCGATATCGCCGCAGCCGTAGTCCCAGTTCCAGTGCCAGTTGTAATGGAAGCGATTGTAGTTGAACGGTCTCTTCGGCGCCGGCCCCAGCCAGAGGTCGTAATTGACCCTGCTCATATAATCCTCGTTGTAGTTCTCGCCCGGATTGTTCCAGACGAAATACTTGTACTGCGGGCCTGAGCCGATACCGTCGGGAACTTTGCCGATGGTGTCGCGCGGCTTGAAGCACAATCCGCGGGCCATATAAACTTCGCCGATGCCGCCATCCTGGAGAAACTTCATCGCCTGACGGACATTCTGGAGGGAGCGGTTCTGGAACCCGACTTCGACCAGGCGGTTGTACCTTCGGGCGGCCTCAATCATTTTTCTGCCTTCCCATACGTTGTGGCAGCACGGCTTTTCGACATAGACGTGCTTTCCCGCCTGGCAGGCCCATATCGCGGCGAGGGCGTGCCAGTGATTAGGCGCGGCGATGGCGACCGCATCGACGTCTTTGTCGTCGAAGACCCTTCGGAGGTCCTGCTGGTACAGCGGGGCTGTGCCCTGGATATCTGCGATGGTTTTTGCGCGTGAGCCAAAAAGGTTTTCATCCACATCGCAGAGCGTCCTGATGCGGACGTTTGGGATTTTGACGAAGCCCTCTGCGAGGTTCATACCTCGGCCCCGGATTCCGATGAGGGCGAGGTTGACCTGGTCGTTTGCGCCGATGATTCGTCCTGTTGCGGAGGCGCTGCCGCCCGTGCTCGTGCAGCCGGCAAACGATGCAGCCGCCAGGGCACCCACTGCCGCCTGCGTTGATTTGCTCAGGAATTCCCTGCGTGATATTTGCGATTTAAAAACCATCTGTATTCTCCTTGCAAATGATTTCAGTTGTATCGTAATGTCCGGGTCTATGCTAATCCAAACCTGCGTGTTGTCAAAAGGAAATTCGCGCCATTCGCACCGTTTTTACAGAGCCGCCTGCGCCTTTTTGAGCATCTGCTCGAATAACAGGCGCTGTGCGAGCAGCGCTTTAACGCGGTCGGGCGGATTGGTTCGCCCTTCAAGCATCACCCACCCGCCATAATCCATTTTCACAAGCAAATTCATCAATTTCTGGTATGGATAACTCGCGTCATCAAGCTCCCGCACATGCACCGTTGCACCAAAGCGGTCTTTGACGAGATTAAAATTATATTCGAGGCCTTGGCCGTTCAAATCCTGCTCATTACTGTTCCAGCAGACCTTCACGCTGGGATGATTTGCGACGTCCATAATCTGCCTGATGATGGGAAGTTCCTGCGTTTTGTCCCCGTGCACCTCGAGGCGTACTTGCTGACCGAAATCAGCGGCGAATCTGCCAAGCTCGTTGAGCGAGCGGCCGATTTGTTCGATTGTCTTGGCGGCGGGTACGCCATCAGGCAGCGTATTGGGTTTGACCTTGATGCCGCTTGCGCCGACGTCGCTCGCCAGCTTGATGTATTCCTTTGCGCCGTCGATATTCTTTTTTAGTTCAGTCGGGTCGGGGCTGTGGAACTCAAAATTCGTCCCAAGTCCTATGCAGATGACTCTGGTGTCGGCGAAGCGTTTGCGGACATCCTTTCTCTCCTGTGGATTGAGGTTTGCTTCGACCCCGTGTGCGTGCTGGGTTCTTAATTCGACGCCCGGCACACCTGTCTGTTCGCAGTTGCGGATAAGGGTCGGCAGGTCCCAATCCTGTCCCCACAGGTACGTAACCAGGCCGAACTTCATTCTTGAACCTGGTTTGGTCTCGCACTTTTGTCCGATGCTACAGGAGCTTAGCAAACCAGCCAGGCCGATGCCCAGTGTGCTTTGCCCGCATCGAATGAGACATTGCCGCCGCGTTATCCGATAATTCCCGTCTGCCATATAGTGCTCCTTCTATTGAAACAATAAAGGCACTGCTATGGTAATGAATTTGGCATCGGTTGTAAAACGCCAACCTTTGTAACCGTTCCCGGAAAAACCGCATCTTTGTCACTGCGAGCGCAGCGAAGCAGTCCAGTATCGCAAAAAGTTTGAGATTGCTTCGGCCAAAAGGCCTCGCAATGACACAAAAACGCCATATTTTTTGCGTGAACGCTTACCAACCTTTTAATTGTTTGCCGCCATTGTGCGGGGTTATAATGCGAGCGGTTATGGAACGTGCGGTTTACAGGATAATAGACGCGAATTTCAATCGGGCACGCGAAGCGGCGCGGGTGGTCGAGGAGTATTGCAGGTTCGCGCTCGACTCGCGTATGCTGTGTGAACGAGCCAAGCGGCTTCGTCAGGAGCTTTCTACGGCAATAGGCAAGCTCGACTCGGCGCGACTTATTGCCAGCAGAGACACGGAGGGTGACGTTGGCATAAGCAGCCGGGTTCAAAGTCAGCTCAGGCGCAAAGACCTTGCCGACAGTTTCACGGCGGGCTGCAAACGACTGACCGAGGCGTTACGTGTTCTCGCCGAGATGATTCAGCCGACCAACCCTGCCGTGGCGGCGAAAATGGAGAACCTTCGTTACGCCGCCTACACACTCGAAAAAGATATAGTCCTCTTCAGCGATGCGGGCGAAAAGTTCAAACGCGTGGCGCTTTATGTGATTGTAAGTTCTTCGCTGCCGAGCGATGTTCTATCGCTGACGGGCAAGTGCATCGCAGGGGGAGCGGACTGCATTCAGCTTCGTGCAAAGCAGATTCCTGATAATGAGCTTTTTGTTCTGGCGCGTGAGTTTGCCGGGATGTGCAGGGAAGCCGGAATCGTGAGCATAGTGAAC
>CAYGVZ010000159.1:0-6961 GCA_964353475.1 uncultured Pirellulales bacterium
CCCCCGCAGTCCAGGCCAGGTCGGCGTTCCTGCTTACGTTCGTCGCGTTGTTGGCGGGATAGGGACCCGTCACCGGTCCGGGCGGAATGGCCGTCGTAAAGTTCCATAGGTTGCCGGTCGTCGTGCCGCCGGCGTTCTTCTCGTCGATACGCCAATAGTAGGTGACATAACCGGCCATTGTGCCTGTGTCGTAGGTTGTACCGGCCTGATTTCTCACGAACAGAGGCGGATTAGTCGTCCCAAGATAGACATCGTGCGAGGATGCGCGCGAACCGGCGGTCCAACCTAAATCGGTTGTTATGCTCACGGTAGGTGCGCCGTTGGTGGGACTCGGACTTGTCGCCTGTCCCGGCGGAGTGGTAAAGACCGTGAAACTCCAGGTGACCCCGGTCGTGACGCCATAGGCGTTCCTCTCGTCTATACGCCAGTAGCAGGTAAGCCCCTCGTTCAATGTGCCGGGGTCAAAACTCGTTGCGACCTGGTTTTGTATGAACGGCGGAGTCGATATAGTGCCGAAATACACGTCGTGGCTTGTCGCGCCTGCACCCGCGGACCAGGCCAGGTCAGTATCGACGGGGACAGCGGTCGCGCCGTTGGCGGGTGCGGGACTATTCGCCAGCCCCGGCGGCGGATTGGTCTGCGCAATGACAAGCTCAGGAGGTGATGTGCTGTGCCGGGTGGCTAAACCCGTCCAGCCGCCGTAGTCGCTGTTCACACAGAACGTAATCAGGTCATCCCCCCCTGCTTCGGTATTAACAAAACTTGTAACGTCAAACTCGTACCAGCCCGCTACAGGCGCGTAAGCAGAAGCCATTACCGTGCCGCCCTGTCCCGGAACTGAGACGCATTCCGTCCAGGCATCTGTCGTGGCGTTGCGGATGTAGATTGTCAGTGCCTGGGTGCTTTGGTAGCGGAGGCGCAGCTTGGCCGAGGTCAGCGGCGGCACAATGGTAGCAAGGTTGAACTTGAAAAAGGCGTTATTGTACTGGCTGAAGCTCTGGGAAGTGCTGGTGCACTCGTTGCTTTGAGAGCTTGCATCGTCGGTTGCGTACAGCCGGATTGTGGGCGCCTCGGTAGTAAAATTCCAGACGACGCCGGTTGTTGTTGCGTAGGGGTTTACCGAATCAATGCGCCAGTAGTAAGCAGTGTTATTGGCAAGAGCACCCGGGTCGAATGTCACGCTGGTCTGGTTGCCCTGAAACTCGGCTGGGCCGGGCGTTGGATTAGTGCCGAAGTACACGTCATGCGAGACGGCCCATCTTCCGGGCGACCAGGTCAGGTCGGCGGTGGGGGACACGCCGGTTGCGCTGTTGGCAGGGCTTGGATTGGTCGCCTGTCCGGGCGGGTCGGTCGCGTGGCTGTTGGCGTAGTGAAGCAGTGCTCGGTACTTGTGGGCGTCGGCCAGCGTCTGCCACGTTGATTCCTTTGCTCCCCAGTCGCCGCCCGAAGCCCATGTACCCGTGTGTGTGTAGTGCGCGGCGACGACCACGTTGTCGTCTATGGCGTTGAGGTACTCGGCGTACATATCGTAACTTTGAGGATTGCGGGCAAAGACGTCTCCGTTGTTGGTCAAACTCTGCCCGCTCTCGTAAAGGGCAAGCGGCAGGATAGAGCCGTAGTACTGCGTCATCGTATTACGGGCCCCCTGGACCATGTTTACGCTGTCGGCGACAGAGGCGGTCCATTCGGCCCTTATGGTCGACGATGCGCCGTTAAGCCCGCCGCCGGCGTATGGCGCGATTGAATAGAAGTCCGGGACAAGTCCCAGCGGATTGATATCCACGAATGCTCCCGGCGGATTTATCTTCTGGTTTTGAAGGGCCATCATCTCGCAGCGCGTGCCCCAGTCACTGGAGGCCTGGCCCGCGATGACTTTCTTTATCCGCCACGGCTGATCGGAGAAGACGTCCATAAAGACCTTGTGCAGCCGCATTGCCGCATAGACGTGGAAATAGAAGCTGGCCGTATAAGCGTCCGGGTCAAAGCCCATCGCAACGCCCCGGGTCTGCGTGTACTGCCCCTGGCTGAAGCCGGGGCCGGAGTTCCACGTCTCGTTGGAGTATTCGACGTAGACGTTCAAATTTGGGTCGAGCTGCTGTTTTATCAAGTTGGCAAGCGAAACCCAGTAGTTCGAGGTCGGATTGGCCTCGTAGTCCTCGATGGTCAGATGAGGGACGGTAATCCAGATATCTGCGCCAACCCGGTTGCACAGGTCGATTTGCCATTCGTAGGCGACTCCCGCCGTGGAATAGTGGTTGGCTGTCTTGGCGATTCGGCTGCTCCAGTAGCGGACAGTCGAGCCATTCGTGGGCACCCAGTCCATATAGCGGATGGCCGTGTATGGCGCCATATCGCTGAGGAAATCCTGCCGCCAGGGATTGGTTGTCGTGCTCCAGTCGACGCCTTCAGCGAAGTAATCGTGCCACGCGTTGCCCCACTGGACGTTCCAGAAATTCGTCCCCATTTCCATCGCAGGGCAGGAAGCGGTCACCGCCACGAGCAAGGCCGCAATAAACCACCTTCGTGTAGCCATTTTCGTTCTCCTTTTAAGTTGATACATTATTGTCCCAAGTCCTGACCCATAAATACCAAGTCCAAAGAATCTAACTGTACCGCCTCTGTCGGCCGCGGGCAGCATCAAACGTGATCCAGCCACTCGGCGGCAAAGTCAGCCAAATCGTCAAGTAATACACTTTCATCCTGGTTGCTGTCGGCGCCATCGCACCAGTCGTTGCCGGCGTCGCAGTCGGTACGCCGCCACTGTTCGGCAAAGCCGGCGAAGTCGTACATATTATTGTGCATCGCACCGCCATAGAGCGTTACGACGCTGCTCGGAGGCATCAGGAGCACACCGTTGGCGACATTCTGACCCTGTATGCAGTTGCGGAACTCGCTTGTCATATACGACTCAAATACTGACGGCAGCCCTGCACCGCTGACATTAACAGCTCTTGCCACGGTACCTTTGTTGATGAGCACAACCGTCGCAGTATCATTGCCCTGGTGTTCAAACGCGACAGTCAGTATGTCGGAATTGCCGCTTGTTGCAGCCACGCGATATGCGCCGGGGCGAATCCACTTGTAGTACTGCTTTGACGTGTAGTAGCGCGACGTCGGTTTGGCGTTGACTATGAGGCCGTAGGGTTCGCCGCCGGAGCCGACGTTGAAGGTCCAGAAGGTCCATGCGCTGATGTTGCCGTAGTAAAGCGAATCGTAGATTTCCTGGGCCAGTGTCATAGCCCCGCTCCAGGTGTCCGCGTGTCCAGACGTCTCGGTCATCCAGTTTTTCTTGGCTGGCGCTTCCTGCGACCAGGTGTAAATGTTCTGCCAGGCCGTTGCGCCAAACGAGCCGTGAGTCGCCACGATGTCCATATAGTTGCGGGCCACGGGGTCGGCGTTAAGCGTGTGAATATATTCGTCGATTGCATTTTGAGCCATGAGCGCTTCGGGCCAGAAGAGCTTGACATTGGGACATTCGGCCTTGATGTGCGGGCCTGCAATCCTGACGAGGTCCCGGTACGGCTCCCAGCTTATGACGCAGGATGTGTATGGTTCGTTGAACTGCGGCTCATTCTGGAGCGAAATGGCGTACACGTCGATGCCTGTCTCTTTTTTGACCTGCTTTATCAATGCCACCCACATCTCGCCGTACTCGTTATAGAAACGCGGCTGGAGGATATTGTCCGTCGCCCAGCCCTCGGCGGGCCAGCACTTGTTCTTCTTCATCCACGCCGGTGGGCTCCACGCCGTAACGATGAATTTTTCAACATCGGTCCTTTCTTTCATATGCTTCATAAACTTCATCGGCATCGCGTTCGGATTGTATGCGCCGAGGTCTAATATGTTGCCGTCGCTGTTTTCGTTGTTCGCCTCAAACTCGCGATCGATGATGCCTATGCGAGCCATCGACATTCCTATATCCTTGACGCACGGCAGCACCACGTCGGATTCGCCCAAGCTGAAAGTTGCGCCGAAACCGTCTATTTCCTGATAATGGGTGGACAGGTTGACGTTCACGGCGACCACACCCGTGTCGGTGGCAACAGCCGCGATGTCGAAGGCGACCTGTTTGTTGGTTGAACCGGGGCATGACCCGGTCACTGTAATCACGGATGTCCCCGTGGCGCCCGCTGCGGGCGTATAAGTGAGCGTTGCATTGCCGTCAACTACGGCACTTGCAACAGGCGTAGGGATAACGCCGGTATTGCTGCTTTGAACAGCCAGCGTTACCGTGTGCGCATTGTTGTTGCCGTCGCTTATGCCGGTGAGGTTTATCACCTGCTGCGGTGAGTTCTTCGCAACGGCATAATCTGGAACAGGGTCTATCGTTACAACGGGCGTGGTGACAGGCAGGTGCGCCTTGTCGCCGACTCTCAAGTCGTCAAAATAGAATGTCCCCCAATACAGCGGCGTACCACCCGGGTCGAAGTTGAATAGCAGGAATGTCAGGCGGGAGAAGTTCACTTCCTGGCCGTCTCCCTGCTTGTTCTTGCCTGTGAAGTCAAAGAAATACTCCACGTAAGAGCTCGTGACAACCTTCGAGACCGTGCCGCCCGTATTGTAGTGGTTCTGATAATCCCAAAGGAAAATAAGCATATCGTTTGGGCGAGTGGTCTTCATTCGAATGCTTATGTAGGGATGTGCGTTGATATCGAGTTCGGTGGGGAAGGGAAACCACAGCCCCGCCCATATATTACCTGAGGGAATCTTATTCACGTCTATAATCAATGTCCCGTTTGCCTCCGACGGCCAGTGAGCGTTCTCAGTCCTGTACAGCCAGTTGGCGTCGAAGATACCATCGTTAAAATCGTCCTCGAAGCCGTAAACGGGCGGCACGCGGACCTGCACGTTGAAAGAGAACTGCGTGCTTTCATCTCCATTGTTATTGGGCAGGCCTCCATCATCAGTAACTGTGACGGTAATCGTTGAGTTGCCTATCTTGTTCGTTGCGGGCGTAAAACGAAGAGTGCCGGTCGAATCCCCCGGCGTATAATCAACTGCGGGGGTCGGGATGATATTAGTGTCCGAGCTTACAGCGACGATGGTCAGGTTCTGCTCAACGCCGGTGTCGCCGTCGCTGATACCCGTCAGTGTGATTGAGTGCTCGCCGCTGTTTTCGAGGATGGAAATATCAACAAGGTCATCAATCGTAGGGGACAGGTTAAGATGCTCATAAACAGTAACGTCGAAGGCAATCTGGTCGGTGTCCGAGCCGCCGGCGATAGTTCCGCCATCATCCTGAAGGGTCACTGTAATGGTCGCCGTGCCCGTCTGGCCGAGTGTCGGCGTGAGCTGAAGTTGTCCTTCGAAACCATCCGAAGTATAAACGACCGTCGGGTCGGGTATAAGTGAAGGATTGGAACTTTCCGCCGTAATGGCAATCGCCTGTCTGGCGTTCGGGTTCCCGTCATCAATATCCGTCAGAGCGATGGTGCTCATTGTGCCTGCTTCGGCATCCTGGTCAGCTATCGTCTCGGTATGCGGGGCCATATTCCTCTCTACCACAACGTCAAAAGCCATCGTTTTCGGGCTTGTCGCGGGCGCTGAAACGGTGAGGGTTACTGTAGCCGTGCCCCACTGGTTGGCGACGGGAGTGTAGCTGACATATCCTTCGGTGTTTGGTGAAGCATAGTAAACGGTTGGGTTGGGGATTAGCCCGGTATTGGAGCTTACGGCCGTAATTGTGATGGGCGTGCCGCCGCCGTTGGCCAAAACGCCCCTGAAGGGTATTCGCTGCAGCGGTGCGTTAATTATGTGCTGCTGCGTCGGAATATCGGTGATGCTGGGCGTGGGCTGGGTCTCGCTGCCGATGCGGAGGTCGTCGAAATAGACATTCCCGTTGTAAGCCGGCGAACCGGGGTTGAAGACGAAGTTTAGCAGATGTATATGGGAAAAATCAATGTTAGTAACGTTTGCGAAGTTGAAACAGTAGGTTTCAAAATCGTCGGATGCGGTGATTTCATAGCCGGACGTTTCAAGAAGAACCGGGTAGGCGTAGTTGTTGGTTGGGGTATTGGTATCCCAGAGAGAGATATTCAAATTGAGATCGGTGTCCGCCTTGACCTTGATGGTGAAATAGCGATTGGCGAGAAGATTGACGTCGTTGGGGGAGATATTGTAAGTAAACGAGTTCCAGGAGGCATTCTTGGTGGCGTCGATGGTGAGAATGCCGCCGGCTTCGGTGAGGGCGTAATTATTTGTAGCCCCCCAGCCGGTGAGGACGCCGTCGTTGAAATCCTCGACCCAGCCGGTCGCAGCGTGCGAGGCGGCGGCAAGAACACAGACGGCTCCGAGTACGGTTGCCAATTTTCTGGTATTCATAAAGTCGGTCCTTTCCAATTTATTTTCAAAATCGTTTACATTCCCCAGTTCTGGCCCATAAGGGCAAAATCACGAAAATCAACGCGTCCACTGCCGTTAAGGTCGGCGCAATCGGGTTGAGCGGGGCAGCCGCCGGTATCAAGCCACTGCCCGGCAAAGACGCCGACGTCGAGCCAATCCACGGCGTGGTCGTGGTTAAGGTCGCCTAATCGGTAGGTGGGCGGCGCCGGAGCAAATGCAGCGACGGAGTGGACGATAGTCCGCTCTTCCGATGCCGCCGGCGGGACGCAGTTCCACCTCACATTGACAGGTCCTGCAGACGGCGCGGGCATGGTCGCCCCGGCCGACGAGCTGTTGGGGTCGCTGTATCCGCCCTCTCGCAGCCATCGCCGAAGCATGCCGGCCCCCTCTGAACCTGCGCTAATCGTGCCCTCGCTTCCGCGGCCCACGACGTCCACCAGCCACGCATTGTTGGTCAGTGTGGTGATGCTGGTGGTAATTGTATCCACGCCCGAAGCACTGTTAACTGCTGCGGCCTCGGGCGGCTGCTGCGCGACATTGAAGAGCGAAATTGCACCTCCTCCACTTTCGTTGCAACTGCCGGCCCGTTTGACATACACGTTGTAGGTGCCGGGCTGTG
>CAYGVZ010000160.1:0-6910 GCA_964353475.1 uncultured Pirellulales bacterium
TTTCTCAAATCCCCCATTGACTGTCCCTGCAAATCGAATATACTTATTTCCGATGGCGGCCTGGCCGCCACGAATTGTAAATAGACAATTGAAAACAGTAGATTTCAGCCGCCCCCATCGTCTAGTGGCCCAGGACGTCGGGTTCTCAACCCGGTAACAGGGGTTCGACTCCCCTTGGGGGTATTCCTTATTTCCGATTTCGGATTGCAGATTTGCGATTTAGGCAAAGCCCATTTTGTCATTCTGAGCGCACCTGTCCTGAGCGCAGTCGAAGGAGCGAAAAATCTGTTTTATGTTTATGGTTGAGCCGGTTTTCAATCCTACCTCCAAGCCAAGCATCGATGAGCAGTATATGCGCATCGCGATTGACCAGGCGAGAATCGCCGAGGAGAACGGCGATGTGCCGATTGGGGCGGTCATTGTTCGCAACGGCCAAATCATCGCAAAGGCATATAACCAGCGGGAGCAATTGCAGGACCCGACGGCCCACGCGGAAATCATCGCGCTTACCCAGGCGGCAGCAGCCCTGGAGAACTGGCATTTGAACGGCTGTACGATTTACGTTACCCTTGAACCCTGCTGTATGTGCGCGGGCGCTTTGGTTTTGGCACGGCTTGACCGATTAGTTTATGGCTGCGACGACCCAAAAACCGGGGCAGTGAAATCCCTTTACAATATCGTTCAGGATGACCGACTAAATCATCGGCTGGAAGTCACAAACGGCGTTCTCGGCGATGAATGTTCCATACTCTTGCAGGAATTCTTCAAGAAACGCCGAGCGGAAAATTAAGGTTAACCGGTCACAACCGGCTGAACGAGCGGTTCTGGAACGGCCGGGTCCTATTTTTTCCACAAAATCCCCTTTCCTGTCAGGCGACCGTGTGATATACTTTGGGGCTTTGAAGAATCCGCGTAATCCGTGGTTGCGAAAACAGAAACCTGTTTCGCGGGCGAAAGCAAGACCCGCGAATATTTTATTATAGAACGTGCAATAAAGGAGCAGAAAATGTCAGTCAAGATAAGAATGAAGCGTATCGGGAGACGGCACAGGCCATTTTTCAGAATCAACGCCATTGATTCGCGCAGCCCTCGCGACGGCAAGATACTTGAGCGGTTAGGCCATTACGACCCGATAGAAAAGAACCCCGAAAAGCAGCTTGTGCTGAATGTCGAACGAGTCAAGTTCTGGCTCGATAAAGGGGCCGAACCGAGCGAAACAATCGGCCAAATACTCGCCCGAAAAGGCATAACCAACGTTTACGATAAGGCGCGGAAGGCCCGCCGTACACAGGCCCGGCAGCGCGCCCGCAAGGCGGGACTGCCCTTCACAAAGGCGGAGAAAATGGCTCTGCAAAAGGCAGCCGAAGCAAAGGCAGCCGAAAAGCCCGCTGAGGCAAAACCTGCCGAAAAGAAGTGACGAAAACACAAAGAAGTAACCACAACTCCCCGGCCTTGTCCACCGCAGGCGGATTTTCGCCGGGGGTTTTTTGTTTTTAAAAATCCGTGCAATCCCCCCTCAGGGTGGCAAGGCCGCGTGTACTTGTCCGCCGTAGTCCGGCTGCAGTTATTTACCCAGCATCGCTGTAACTTCCTCAGCGAGAACAGGCAGTTCCTGCTGTACTACCCCCCAAATCGTTTCATCTTCAACCACTGCATACCCGTGTACAATAACGTTGCGGAGATTAACAATCCTGCGGAAGTCGGTAATCTGTTTCGATAGTTGCGGGTTTATCCTCTCCGCCTGGTTAAGGGCCTCGCCGATAATCATCAGCTGCCGCTCCACTGCGCTTCGCAAAAACAGGTCCTGTTTATAATCCTCAAACCTTTTCTCGCTTGTGAACCCCATTATCGCCTCGCAGGCCTTCGAGACGTCATACAGATATTTGCGTACCTCACGCTGCATATATTTCGCTCCGGCTCTCGTTAATCGACTCAAGAAGGTACGGATTTGTCACCGCCCTGACCTCAACCAGGTCAATCTTCCCGGCAAACAAATCCTGCAGGTCTTCAAGCAGGCCGAAATAGCTCTTTGCGTGCTCAACCGGCTTCATCTTTACAAACTCTACGAGGAAATCAAGGTCGCTGCTCCCCAGCCGGAACCTCCCTGCATCCAGAGCTGAGCCGAACAGCTCCAGCCGTTTCACGCCGTGTTTTCTGCAAAGCTCCCGCAATTCGGCTTTGTGTCTTTCTACAAGCTCTATCATATCAGTTTTGCCCTTGTGGTCAGTACCGTCCTGTTACCTGAGCGAAATCTACACTTTTCCGGCGTTCAAGTCAAACCCTAACCGCTCGGCTGCTTTATACCTCTTTTACCCGCCCGGGAAAACCGTGCGATCCCCCTCGGGGTGGCAAGGCCACGTGTACTTGTCCGCCGTAGTCCAGCCGCAGCTTAGAATGTGCAGTTTCTTTGGGTTAATCTGGACGAAGGCGGAATCCGCGGTTAAAATCGTCCCCGCTATGCGAATCGACATTCTTACGCTTTTCCCGGAGATGATTGACTCGGCGTTGAGCTGGTCGATAATCAAACGCGCACGCGAATTGGGCATCGTTGAGATATGCACTGCCAACATACGGGATTTTGCACAGGACAAGTACAGGAAGGTTGACGACAAACCCTACGGCGGCGGGGCGGGTATGGTTATGATGTGCAAACCCGTCACCGACTGCTTCGAGCACGTCAAGACACTGGCCGCCGAGCCGCCTCGCGTCATCCTGCTCACTCCCCAGGGCCAAAAATTCAACCAGCAGGTTGCCATCGAATTATCCAAAGAGAAACGCCTCATTCTCATCGCCGGCCACTACGAGGGCTTCGATGAGCGAATACGCCTGATTACCGGCGCCGAACAGGTGTCCATCGGGGATTACGTCCTTTCAGGCGGTGAGTCGGCTGCTCTTGTCGTTATAGACGCTGTCGTGCGGTTACTCCCCGGCGCTCTGGGCGATGACAAGTCATCAAAGGATGAGTCATTCAGCGAGTCAGCGGGCGGCGGACTTGAATACCCGCAATACACCCGCCCCGAGGAGTTTCACGGCCTGAAGGTCCCCGACATCCTCCTCTCAGGAAACCACAAAAAAATCGCTGATTGGCGAAAAGAGCAATCGCTGGAACGTACCCGTCTCTGGCGGCCTGACCTGCTCAAGAATGAACAATAACTTCGCCTCGTGCCAGAGGAAGAAAGTGAACGACAGGGAAGCCCCCGACCGTACTATGAAACGATTGCTTTACCATCATGTGCCCCTTTGTATCATATCGGCTGTGCTGCTCTGGCTATTCTACGTGTTGTTCCCTTCGCCCGATGAGACGTTTCGCTGGAGCATCTCGACCGCTTATGTCGCTCTGTTCTTACTGGCGTTCACGCTGCTCACAGGCCCATTCAACGTGCTGGCAGGCAGACCCAATCCGCTCTCAACCGACCTGCGACGAGACGCCGGCATCTGGGCGGGATTAATAGGATTAGTCCACGTCGCCTTCGGCGCAAATGTCCATTTCGCCTCTAAGATATGGCCCTACTTTTTCGCCAAGACAGAAAATACGCTTGCCGTGCGAACCGCCCTGTTCGGTTTTGCCAACCACACCGGCCTTGTCGCCACGCTCATCATCATCGTCCTGCTGTTGACGTCCAATGACTTCTCGATGCGTCTGCTCGGCTCAAGACGCTGGAAACTTATGCAATACACGAATCATGCCCTGTTTGTCCTTGTTCTTTTCCACGGTTTTGCTTACCAGACCATCGAGAAACGCAAGCTGCTTTTCGTTCTTTTGCTGACGGTCTTGACGCTGTTTGTTCTCGCGGCACAAGTGGCGGGTTTGTCAAGACGAATGCGTGGACCTGCGACCGAACACCAGGGGCATTGAACAGCAATGCAAAGCCGGCGCCAATAGAGCGTGGCGGCATGTCGCTCAATCTTCCCTGGCATTGGCTTTTGTTCACGGCACATCCTGAGAACTGAAAGAACCCGTATGCTGTGAGCCAATGCTTGCTTTTTTCTGCAATCTGTGATAATCACTATTGGGCTTTCGGTTAAGGACGGACATTTGTGAGTCACAAGAAGGTGGCAATTATGGTCGCGGAGCAATACCAGACGCTTGAGGTCTGGTATCCTTACTACCGCCTGAAAGAGGCGGGCTGGGACTGCGATTTCGTGGCGGCGGAGGCAAAAAAGGAGTATCCTTCGAAAGAGGGTTATCCCTGCGTATCGACCGTTGCAGCCCGAAACGCCAGGGTAGCCGACTACGATTGTATGATTGTGCCGGGCGGCTTTGCACCCGACTTTATGCGAAGGTGCGAAGATATAATCAAATTCGCCAACGATATGGTCAGGGCAGGCAAAATCATAGCCGCTATTTGTCACGGCGGCTGGCTCCTCTGCAGCACACCCATATTCAAAGGCCGAAAGGCAACCTGCTTTATGGCCATCCGCGATGACATCAAAAACGCCGGTGCGCATTACGTCGATGAAGAATGTGTCGTTGACGGCAACCTGATTACCTCCCGCAAGCCGGATGATTTGCCCGTTTTCTGTACCGCTATCCTTACTGCTCTCGGAAAATAGAACCCCATGGCCAAACGTAAACCCCAAATCGAAGATGTAAGGACGCCCGTAGTCCTTGTTGTTGACGACAACCGGGAAAATCTCGAATTGCTAGAGGCGTATCTTGAAGATATCGACTGCCGGACGCTTGCCGCTTATGATGGTCCGGAAGCCCTGGCTATTGTCAAAGACAACAAAATAGACCTGATATTACTTGACGTAATGATGCCGAAAATGAGCGGCTTCGAGGTGTGCCGGCGCATCAAGGACGACCCCGCCACCGCCGCCATTCCCATTATAATGGTCACCGCGCTCAACGAGTTCGGCGATATGGAGCGCGGCATCGACTGCGGCACGGACGATTTTGTCTCCAAGCCCGTCAACAAGCTCGAACTGCTTACCCGCGTCAAGACAATGCTTAAACTCAAACACCTCACCGACAAGCTCGAACGCACGCTCGCATATCTGGGCGAAATCGAAAAGCAGGCCCAAACCGCCAAGTCCGACCTCAAATAGCAGGGGGGCTGCTTGTTATGGCGTAGGCCGTCCCCGGTTTTTGTTTGCCCCATGTTTGCGGAAGTGCTATAATACCTATAGATAAACGCTGGGGGGCGTGTCTATTTGGGATTTATGATTTTGGATTGCTGATTTGAGGAGAAGGCGATGGAGACGGAGAAGCGGATTTGGCGGGTTAATCCCCCGCAAGGGGTCCTGCCGGATGTGTGAATCAGTATCTAAATACCTTTTGTCTTGTGCCCTTGTGCTCTTTGCACTTGCTCCCTGCGCCCTCGCCAAATACTCCGGCGGGACAGGCGAGCCAAACGACCCGTACCGTATAGCCGACCACAACGACCTCTACGCCTTAGCCGATGACGCAAACGACTACGACAAATGCTTTATAATGACTGCCGACATCGACCTCGACCCGAATCTTCCCGGCAGGTGCACCCTGACCGCCGCCCTCATCGCCCCGGACACTAACGACACAAGCTCCGGTTTTCAGGGAACGAAGTTTACCGGCAGTTTTTACGGCGGCGGCAAAAAGATTAGAAACCTGAGAATCAATACGGCCGGGGCCGGAAATGATTATCTGGGGCTTTTCGGCTATATCGAAGGTTCTGCCACAGAGGTGAATAATCTGGGCAGCGAGGACGCTATCATCACCGGCGGAACTGATTCATGGTATCTCGGCGGCCTGTGCGGATACAATAACCGCGGCACAATCGGCAACTGCTGGGCCAGCGGTTCTGTGTCCGGCGATGATTTTCTAGGCGGTCTGTGCGGATACAATTATTATGGCACGACAAGCAACTGCTACGCGACGGACACTGTTACCGGAAGAACTGGTTCAGGTTATCTCGGCGGCCTGTGCGGGATCAATTATTATGGCACGATAAGCAACTGCTGGGCGCGCGGTTCTGTGACCGGCGGAACTGGTTCAGAGCGTCTCGGCGCCCTGTGCGGATACAATTGTGGGAGGATCAGCGACTCCTACGCCACAGGTTCCGTTACCGGCGGAGCTGCTTCACAATTTCTCGGCGGCCTGTGCGGAGGCAACGATTTTGGCACAATAAGCAACTGCTACGCGACCGGCTCTGTTGCCTGCGGAGGTTCTTCAAGACATCTCGGCGGGCTGTGCGGAGCTAATAACGGCACGATAAGCAACTGCTATGCCAGCGGTTCTGTGTCCGGCGGAACTGATTCATGGTTTTTCGGCGGCCTGTGCGGAAGCAATTATTATGGCACGATAAGCAACTGCCACGCGACCGGGTCTGTTACCGGTGCAACTTATTCAGAGTATCTCGGCGGCCTGTGCGGATTGAATCATTCCGACACGATAAGCAACTGCTACGCCAGCGGTTTTGTGTCCGGCGATGATTTTCTCGGCGGCCTGTGCGGAGCTAATAACGGCACGATAAGCAACTGCTACGCGACCTCTTCTGTTACCGGTGACCAGTATAAAGGCGGTTTTTGCGGCTATAAGGACACCGTCGGATATTTTACCGCTTGTTTCTGGGATGTGAATACCAGCGGGATGACTGACGGCGTGGGAAATGTTGAACCCGACCCTACCGGTGTGCAGGGCGAGACGACGCTCCAGATGAAGACGCTTTCAACTTTCACCAGCGCCGGGTGGAACTTTGTCGGGGACGCCAATCTGGCGCCTGATGTGTGGGCGATATGCGAAAGCACCAATTACCCGCGGCTGCAATGGCAAATACCGGCGGCGGATATGGTCTGTCCTGATGGCGTGACGTTTGTTGATTATTCGTATCTGGCCGGGCGCTGGCTCTGGACGGAGTACGGCGACGTCAATGGGATTGAGCTAACCGGAGACGGCAGGGTAGATATAAAAGAATTTGTGATTCTCGCTAAT
>CAYGVZ010000161.1:0-6900 GCA_964353475.1 uncultured Pirellulales bacterium
TGCTCAATCCTCCTCCCCCACATCCCCTGTCAACACTCGCCGACTCCCTCGCCTTCAAAATGAACGGCCTCCCGGAACCCGAATCCAAACCTCCAGATCCTTCTCTCGCCCTCGGCCGCGCCTTCATTAAAGACCTCTCAAACTCAAGAGTCCTCGAACGCCTCCTGATGTACGAACGCCGACTCGAACACTCCCTCTTCAAGACCATTACCGAACTCCAGCGCCTCACCCTCATCCGTAAAATGAACCCCCCCAACAAACCCCTCTGTCATTCTGAGTCCGCCGCATCAGTTCAAATAGGTTTAGCCCCGAAGCCCGCTTCGGGGTCCTCAATCCCGCCCGCCTGCCCTGAGCGACCTGTGGTGAGCGAGGTCGAACCAAGTCGAAGGGAGCGACGAGCCACGATTATGCAAAACAAAGCCAATTTGCAAAAAACCAAAATGAACCTAAACCCCTGTCTAAAAATGACTTATGCAAAAACTACTCCCTCCGCCAACCCGAAAAACAAACCCAATTCAAATCGAAGACCCCTACGGGAAAGCTCCTTGAAACCACAGACCGGGGACCCAATTTCAATGGCTCTTGCGGATTGCAGAAATGGAGGGATTGGCTACAATGGGGTTTTGCAGGCCCGGTGAGGCGGGCTGGGACGCAAATATCTGATTGGAGTAACGCCAAATGAGTCAAATGAGCAGAAGGAACTTTATGAGAAAGAACCTCGGCGCAGCAGCAGCCGCGGCGGCGGCGGCTTTGCCGAGAACGCAGGTGCAGGGCGCCGAGGCATCGGCCCAGCCGGTCAAGGTCGGCTTTGCCAAAATCGACATATCGCCGTGCATCAAATCGAATACGAAATTCCGAAGGCCGCTTGAGGCAATCTGCGCCGCCATAGGCAACAAGGATAACCAGGTCTTTATAGCGGCGCTGGATTTGCTTGAAATGCCGCCGCAGGAATGTCTGTCTATTCAAGAGGGAATCAGCCGGCAGTTAAACGTCCCGCCGGAGCGAATCCTCATCCACACTACGCACACGCACTGCGCACCCTGGGGCGAGAAAGAAACCGGCCAGCAGATTGTCAACCTGCCGGAAACGCTTGCCCGCTGCCTGTCGCAGGCGCAGGCAAATGCAAGGCCCGCCCGCATACGCGCGGGGACAAAAGACGTGGGCAAGAAACTAAGCGTCTATCGCCGCGGCGACGCAGGGGCCGACCTCGGTTTTCAGACGTTCTGGTTCGGCTATACATTCCGCCCCGGCGACGACAGGCCCGACGCCTCGGCCCTTGTCAACGAAATGAAATCACGCTGGCTTCGCAAGACCCCCGACTACACGACCGGCCCGCAGCCGGTTTGGTTTGACGGCGATGTCGATTCTCTCGTTGGGTGCATCAGGTTTGAAGACGGCGACGGCAGGGTCATCGGCTCAATCGTGCGCTTCAGCGCACATCCGCATCTGACCTGCTCCTGCAAGAACTGGCTTTACGACCCCGACTATCCCGGCGTTGTTCGAGACGAGATGGAAAAACGCACGGGGGCGCCAACTATGTTCCTTTCAGGTACCTGCTGCAATCTCGTACCCAAAGAAAACGTCAGGTACGTCATCGATACCGACAAGCTCACCAAGTTTCCATATATGGGCCCAAGCTCGGCGTTCGACCCCGCCGACGATAATGAGTTGTTCGCCGAGATGCGCCGTATCGGCAAGGCAATCGCAGACGCCGCAGTGCAGGGGCTGGATAATTCCAGAACCGAAGACATCACCTCGTTCAATTTCGCCGCAAGGCAATTCACCGTCTCATTGAATCCCAACGTACCTAAAACAACCGAGCAGCTTGAACGTCTCAAGGCGCCTTTGGTCGCCGAGTACGAGGCGGCCTTGCGCGAAGGCAATCCGCTGCCGAGGTTGCGAATACTGGCCGACAAGTTCAATCGCCTCGAATGGGCGCCCTCACTCGCAAAGCAAATGCTCACGGAAGAAGACAGAAATGCAGGCCGGATAATGCTGCCCCTTGCAGCGATGGCACTGAATTCAAACGTATTCGTCTTTATGCACTCGGAAATCCCAGTCGAGACCACCTTCGAGCTGCGAAAAGCCAACCCGGGCCGCAACCTGCTGACCTTCGGTCTGACCGGCGGCTGCATCGGATACTTTCCCACCGCAAAAATGATTGAACAGGGCGGCTACGAAGGATGTGCTACCGTCATAACAAAGGACGCCGAAGGGAAACTTCGCAAAAACATCGCAGAACTGCTCCGAATCATCAACGTTGCATAACTCGCCCAATCTGCTAAAATCGTGTCTGTGATGTCATTGTAGGCCCGCGCGCAGTCGATCGGCGCGGTAATCTGAGCTGATTCACAGGAGCAGAAAGATGTTTGGCTGTCATATAGGAAGATTGTTTCAGGTAACGGTCGCGGGCGGGTCGTACCAGGAAGGTCTCACATCCGTCATTCAGGGCTGCCCGCCGGGATTGCTCCTGACGGAGCAGGAAATTTACGCGGATTTGCTACTGCGAAAGCCGGGCGCCGACGAACTATCCAGCCCGCGAAAAGAGCCGGACCTGCCCATAATCTACACCGGCCTCAACGCCGCCGACACCATCGAGGGGGCAAACAACAAGAACCACACCAACGGCACGCCCATTACCATTTTGATTCCCAACCTCGACCGGCATTTCACCCACATCAAGCAGTACCAGGACACCAACCGCACGCCTCGGCCAGGCCATGCATCCTGGGCATCCTTCGTCAAGTATGGCCCGGATGACGACTCCATCGGCGCAGGAATATTCAGCGGACGTTACACATCCACAATCGTTGCCGCCGGGTCGGTTGCCAAAAAGGTTTTGCAGAAGTGCGGCATAAGCGTCTTTGCGTTCGTCAAGGAGATTGCGGGCGTCCGCTGCCCGGACATCGACCTCGACAAAACCTTCAAGGCCACCGAGAGCTTCAAAAAAATGAGACGCGACCTTGACCCGTTCTACCAGGAAATTTACGTCAATGGCCGGGTCAGTATGGATATGCACTTTCTCGAAAAGGCGAAGGTCTTCGCCGAAATCGAAAATCAAATAGACGCCATCCGCGACAAGGCGCCAAAGATGACCTCGCAGCAAATCAAGGATAAATACGGCGTCCACCACGTTGTGAACTCGCCCGACGTCGCTGCCGCACAGGCAATGACGGACGCCTGCAATAAAATCTCCGCTTCGGGTGATTCCGCCGGCGGCCTGGTGGAAGTGGTTGTTGCGGGAGTACCATGTGGCCTCGGCGAACCGGTCTTTTGCAAGTTAGACGCGGAACTTGGGCGTATGTTGGGCATCGGCGCAGTCAAGGCAGTCGAGGTCGGCGCGGGAATGCACGTGAAGGATATGACGGGAATTCAGGACAACGACCAGATGACCAGCAAGAACGGCAAGGTCGTATTCCTCTCGAACAACGCCGGCGGCATCACGGGCGGCCTTGCCACCGGCCAACCCATCATCGTGCGATTAGCCGTCAAGCCCACGCCCACTATTGCAAAACCGCAAAGAACAATCGACAAATATACGCTGGAGAACAAGGACCTGGCCGCCATCACCAGGCGCGACCCGACCATAACCGCACGTATCTGGCCCGTCGCCGAAAGCTATACCGCATTAGTCATCCTCGATTATTTGCTGATGCACCTCGGCTACCAGACCCTCAAGGACAAAATCGAATAGCGGCACTGCGGGGGTTTTGTCGCCCACAAACAAAAAGCCCCGGGCGAATTCCCGGGGCTTTTTAATCTCATAACCTGCGCCATTGAGGCGCTATGCCTGTAGTTAGAAAGGCCCGATGATATACGACGCCGAGCACGCTTCGTTCATCGACGGGTCATAAGCGCATACCGTCCACGCCAGCCGTACGCCTACGCCGCCAACCTTGTTGACATCCACGTCGTACACTATTGTGCCGCCGTCGTAGGTTACCCGCCACTTGCCGCTTGGGTCCACGACGGGTACGCCCGCGGTCATCGATACAAACGGGCTGTTGAAAGACGAGTCCTGGCAGAAGAACCGTATCATAATCGTCCCGCCGCTGTCGTCGGTAACCAGGCTCACATCGGCCACCACCTTGTGCCACCACCGGCCGGTCGCGGGTATCATATACTGTCCGCTCAAAGAGTTGTCATCCGCCGGCACGTTTCTCGTACTCTCATTGTACACAATAGTCGGCGCAGGAGTGGGCGGCGTATTATCATTCAGGTCCGTCGGCGTAGCGCACAACGTACTTGACCAGCCCGTTACATTGTTCGCCGCGTCCCTTGCGCGTGCCCTGTAGCAGTACTGGGTGTTCGCGTCCAGACCGGCGTCCGTATATTGGGGGGTGGATAGCCAGGCGCTGTCCGTTCCGCCGTTGGCGCCTGTCGTCTCCTCAAACTGATACTGGACGGGTTCGCTTAAGTCGGTTGCCGTCGTCGCCGTCATTGTTATCGTGTTCGAGTCGGTCGCGTACGGCGGCGTTGCCCACGTCATCGGGTTCGGGGCCGGCGGCGTTGTATCGCCCGGAACTCCTCCGCCCGCACCCGCTATCGCGTATCTCTCCACAGACCACTCGGTCTCATTACCTGCTATGTCTCGAACCTTCACTCGGTAAGCACATTCCGCATTGGGTTCGAGGTTCGCATCGACGTAATTCGGCCCCGCAATCCACCCGCTGTCATGGCAGTCGCCCATCACGCAATCAAAGAAGTAATTCACATCCAGGCCCCACAGCGTGTCAACCGCCGTGTACGCCTGCATCGCAATCGACGTCTGCGACGGCGAGTACGGCTCCACCTGCCACTGGGCAGGATCGGGGCTGGGCGCTATCTTGTCCATCGCGAGCCAGCAGTCGGTCATCACCTCAAGGTCGGCATACTGAACCTCGCCGTCGAACGTCAGGTCCGCACGACCGCACCAGGCGTTCGCAATGGAGCAGCCGGTATTCAGCCACCGCTGCGCGAAGGCCGCAAGGTCGTGGAAGTTGATGGCGCCGTCGCGAACAATATCGCAGAACCGACACTCTTCAGCAACCGGATAGTGATACCCCATATCGACTGTCATTCTATCCGGCTGCTCGTCCGTCCGGGTCGTATACTGAGTCAATCCCAAGACACTTACCGTAGCGCTTCCCCTGTCCACGCACGGGCTGTTTATGGCCTGGCCCGCCACCAACTGGCTCAAATGGAAATCTCTGGCAGCGCCGTTCACAAATCGCGGGTCAAGCCGAATATTCGTCGGATATGCCGGATTCGCTGAATCAACGTCCCATTCCAGCGTACTGCCCGAAAGAACATCCACACCCGGCGCCCCGCCCTGAATATCGCTGTACGTCACTTTCACGTGAGATGGATACCCGACCTTGCCCAGCGCAAGCTGAGGGCCTATGCCCGCAGTGTTGGCCCACAGGATACTGTTAATAATGTTGGCATAGTTGCCGTATCCACTCAATAGCGCACCACCTCGACCCGTCGCAGCGGTGTTATATGCAATCGTGCAGTTCGTTATATTCGGCTCGGCGTGCCAGTCCGTCGCCAAACCGCCGCCGCCGCCGCCCTGCGCAGTGTTCCCGATTATCAGGGAGTTCTTCAGAATCACCTCATTGCCGCCGGGCACCTCATTACCGTCCATATCCTTGCTCGACGCATAAATCGCGCCGCCGCTGCCCTGCGCCTGGTTGTTGCTCATATTGCTGTCAATTATCTCGGCATCGGCGCCTAACAGCGACATTGCGCCGCCGTCCGTGTTCGAGTCGTTGGCTATAAACCTGCTCCGCCTCACCCACGCCGTGCCGCCCACACTGACTAAGCCGCCGCCCTGCTGTGCAAGGTTGTTCGTGAAATTGCTGTCCTCTATAGTAGGCGCACACCACGACCAGTACATACCTCCGCCCACATCCGCATTGTTGTTGTTGACCTGGCAATTGATGAACGTGGGTGTCGCGCCTTCCTCAAACGCAACGGCGCCGCCAAAACCGACGGAGCCGTCGTTACTCGCCGGCGCCTTGTTCGTGTCGGCCAGGTTATCATTGAACAGGCAGTTCTCGAAGACGGCATTGCTCTCGCCGGCGATGTAAACCGCGCCGCCGAGGTTATCTATCACATAGTTCATGCTGGGCTGGTTTCTGCTGTTGCCGGGGTCGTTCTGCCCGCAAATGCCGTTCATTCCGCCAGCGCTGCGGTTATTGGTGAACGTGCAGTTCACAAATCTCGGAGAGCAGCCCTTATAGATATACACCGCACCTCCCTGACCGCTGTAATCGCTCGGCATTTCACCCGGGCGAGGAATACCCCAGAACCAATCCATTGGAGAAGATTCAGAACCATAGTACCACCCGCCGCCTCGGCCGCCAATGGCGCCCGACTCGCCGGCGGCGTTGCCGCCATTGCCGCCGTTACCGCCTATTGCCGTGCAACCGGAGAAGGTGCAGTTAATCAGCGTCGGATTGCTGGCGCGAGACAAGAAAGCAGGTAAACCAAAGTATTCGGCGGTCAAGATTGACATACCGCCGCCATTGGCCCCGCCCGGCCAGCCACCGCTGCCACCCTCCGGATGAGGAGGCAGGGTTTGCGTTGCGGACACCGAGCCAGCCGCACCGTCGCCGCCATTGCCGCCGTACGCATGGCAATCGTCTATCACGCAGTTCCTGATTGTTGGCGAAGCGTTGTCGTAACACACTATACCCATTGACGGTACAGTACCGCCCGGCACGCCGTCATAATAACCCCGAGCTGGGTCTCCATTCCTGCCCGTGCCGCCACTCCCGGCAAAGCTCCTGATTGTGATTCCATCCAGCAACATCAGCGGGCCGACATCCTGGAACTGGAACGCCATCATGACGTTCCCTCCCGGACCGACATGCTGCGTAATGACCGTAGCCGCAACAACCGCCGGGTTGTTCGGGT
>CAYGVZ010000162.1:0-6821 GCA_964353475.1 uncultured Pirellulales bacterium
CCCTGTCGCAATACTCATAATACGGTTTCGCCCATCGCTCAATATAAAGCTCGAGTTGGGTCGCAAAATAGTTGTGCCTGGCCTTCTTCCAGTCGCCCACCGGCTTGATGATGCACGGCAGGCTCTCCGTCAGCGAATATCCCCATCTCTTCTCAAACACATGGGCGAAATCGTCCGTCCAGGGCAAATCCCCGGCAGGTTTTATCCCCGGCTCATCCGTGAAGATTCCCGGAATCTGTTTGCCGAACCGGTCGCCGAACCGCTGCTTATAAGGCGGTATCGTGATATCAAGAAACTTCTCCGTTACCCCCGGCTTCATCAAATCCACATAGAACTTGCCGCCAAACCAGGGCGATGCCGCCGCGTGCACTATCGAAAAATAGAGATAGTTCGCCTCAGCCGGGAGTTCTTCTGCCTTTGCCTTGTCGGTGACATTCTCATACCCCTGCTGAGTCAGACGAAATGCTGCCGCAACGTCCTTGCCGACCTTCCCGGCAGCCGATGTTTCTTTGAACGCAAGTCCTTTCCCTCGCGACTGCGGCATCGCATCAGGTACGAAACCGCCCGCGAAACCCGATGGATATGAATTCTCGTCGTAAATCCAGATGTCCATACCAAGCCGCCTCGCTTCCCTCATCGCTATCTTCCACAATCGAAACCACTCGTCTGACAGGTACGGCGTCATCAGCCCGGGCCGTGGATGTACAAACACCTGTCTGATTCCCTGACTCGCCAAATCCCGCAGAGTTGATACGACTATCTCCTCCGTCATCATATCGTTCCACACCCAGAACGGCGCCGTGCTGTACTCCTTCGGCGGCTCTGCGAACATCGACTTGACCGCCGCTGAATCAACCGCCATTGCTCCGCAGGCGAAAATCATAGGGACCGCCGCCAGGACGCCGATTGCGCCAAATCGCTTCATAATCTGTTCCTTTCAGAAACTCAGAAGGTATCGAGGTACGTCTCGTGCTCCCACGCCGTTACCTGCTGCTTGAACTCGCCCCATTCCCGCATCTTTACGTCGATGTATCTCTCAAACAAATGCTCGCCTAACGTATCGCGCAGCAACTGGTCCTGTTTCAACGCCTCAATCGCATCAGCGAGTGAGGTCGGCAGCACGTCAATTTTCTTTTCTGCCCTGCATCGTTCATCAAGCTCGTAAATGTTCTCCTCCACCGGCTCAGGCGGCTGCCAGTCGTTTTTAATCCCGTCTAATCCCGCGCGCAGCATCACGGCGAAAGTGAGGTACGGATTGCAGGTCGGGTCGGGATTGCGCAATTCGATTCTCGCCGCTTCGGGTCTGCCCTTGAACCACTTGGGCACACGCAGCAACGCCGAGCGGTTCATTCCCGCCCAGGTTACATACACCGGCGCCTCAAAACCGCTGACTAACCGCTTATAGGAATTGACCGTCGGGCACAATATCGCGCACATTGCGTTGATGTGTTTTATCTGTCCCGCGATGAAGTTGAACGCAATTTTCGAGAGGTTGTATTTATGCTCGCTTCCGTAAAACGCATTACTGTTCGTCTTCGTATCGAACAAACTCTGATGAACGTGCATCCCCGACCCGGCGCGTCCCATTATCGGCTTAGGCATAAAGGTCGCGTTCAGATTGAAAATCTGCGCAATCTTTTTCGCGCAATACTTCAGCGTCAGCACCTTGTCCGCAACGTCTAAGCATTGCCCGTAATTGAAATCAATCTCATACTGTCCGAAGCCAACCTCGTGATGTGCCGCCTCGACGTTGATGCCGAAATTCTCCAGGGCCGCGACAATCTTCTTGATTACCTTGTATCCCTCGTGACTTGACAGGTCAAAGTAGCCCGCGTAATCCAGCGGCTCGGTTTTGCTGTGCTCAGTGGTTTTGAACAGATAAAATTCCGGCTCAGGCCCGACGTTATAGACAAAACCCTCTGTCGCCGCATACTGGGCCGCCTGCTTCAATACATATCTGGGGTCTCCCTCGAAGGGCGTTCCGTCCGAATTGTAGGTGTCGCAGATGAATCTTGCGGTTTTGCCCTCTTCCGTCAGCCAGGGCACCACCGCGTATGTCGCCAGGTCCGGCTTCAAAAATAAATCGCTCTCCTGAATCCTGGCAAACCCCTCTATGGATGAGCCGTCGAACCAGACACCGTGCCTGGCCGCCCCCTCAAGCTCCTCAACAGGCCTGATTACCTCCTTTATCACGCCCAACAGGTCTGTGAACTGATACGAAATGAGCTCTATGCCGTCTTTTTCCACCTGCTTCAATATCTTCTCAATATCCATCTTTAATTTCCAAATACCGTTGGCATTGGGTCATTCTTCCTGCCGAACAATTTGTTCTTGCAGGCCACATTGCCGGTATTTTCCCCTTTCCCGCCCCAACTGCAAGCCAAAACTCATGTCTCTTCACTTGTTTGGTGCGTCTTCACCATCGCCGGTTTTCTCTTGACTTTGCCGCCATCTGCGGGGTATATTTCTGCTTTACGGTTGATGTTTTTCTATGGCGGCCGCGCCCTTAGGAGAGGGAGCGGCAACAAGTAAGGATTTATCAGGATGAGGGTTGGAGAGTTATTGTTTCAATCGGACAAGTTGCACAGGCGGGCGGTGTTGTTTGCCTTGTGCGGCGCCTTATGTCTTTTTCTCTATTACAGGCCCGCAAGTACCTCTCCCGCCGATGCGTCCTTATCCGGCATCCATTGCGAACCGCCCAAAAATGAGATTGGGCGGGTCTTATTCACTCATTGCGACCCACAGCACAACGGCAGGCCTCTGTTCGCCGTTTCCTTTGCACGCCTCGGTGTCGAAAACAACTCGCTTGGAATGTTCAGAACCGCCCTGCACAAAATGCTCAAAGTGCAGGGCCTGTCCGTCGGCTTTTACCGATATTCTTCAACCGGCCCGGCCAATGACAGTGTTGCTCTTGAGCGCCTGACGGCGGATGCAGAGGAGTTCATCTTCGATTTTATCCAGAAGCTCGCAGGGCCGGTTGGAGCGTGTCGTCTGAATGAGGTCGATTTTGGAAACGTCTCCGAGGCATACATAAGCGACTTCGATTGCAGGGTCTTTCTCGACGGCTCTCTTGACTTGGCCGTCACAAGCAATCGAGCTGTTGCCTCGTACAAACAAGCGGGCCTGCTGCTCCGCGGCCACGTTATCATTCGCACCGCCGACGATTCCCGTCTCGAGACCAACTGTCTCGTCTGGGACTTTCGCAGGCAGCAGTTCATTGTCGATGGTCCGTATCTGCTCAGCCGCAACGGCACAAAAACAACCGGCAAATCCATCCGTCTTGATACCAAACTCAATAACATCGATACCTCGGCTGCAAAGGCCGATTCACAGGAGGTTCTCAAATGTCTCGCAAAATCGTAATCGTCGTATTGGCAGTTCTTGTCTGCAACATTTCCGCTGCTATGGCGGGCAATGCCGCCCAGTGCATCGCGGCGGGAAGGGCCCTGATGTTCAACGGACGACTCTCCGGCCTGCGCCTGGCTTGCTACACCTTCGATGAATGTCTCAACAACCCCGCCTGCCCCGACTGCAACACCAGCAGAGAACTCAAATTCCTTCACGCCCTCACGCGAGCCGTTATGCTGGTCGTCAGGGATAATAATGAGCCAATCGACAGCGCACTGGAACTTGCGAGGGCCTTCGATGTTTACGTCTCAGGTGATTACTGGGCGCCTTATTTTGAGCCGCTCGGCCTTGAATTTGACCACGCCGCAAACAGCCACGATGCCTACGAGATACCTCCCACGGCGCCCGACCCAAACGAGATTCGCAATATAATAGATACTTCAATGATTCCAGAAATAGACGCCATTGTCGCCGAGCTTGATTCCATCAGTGATTCACCGACCCCCTTCAGGATATTCTTTGACCCTAACGAGACACGCATCTTCTTCACCCCGGCTTCGACCGGCCTGGAGCATAACCTCGAAGTCGATTACGGCGACCTGTTTCTGTTCAAAGGCATCCTGCTTGGAATCAAAGCGCAGTTGCTGACGCAGCTTGCCCACGACTTGTGCGTGGATGCCAATGACCTGCTTATCGAAAAGGTAGTCGGAGACGCCTTCGATGTCAACGCAGACCTGCTTGATTCGCATCCACACTTTGGCAAGGTCCTGCCTACGCCCAACTGGCCCGACCCCAACGGCAGAGCGATGCTTGCCCAGGCGGCCCTCGACTGCAATACCGCCATCAGCTACTTCCTTAATGCCGTTGAATACATAAGCAACGAGACCGATGCGCAGGAAGATGATTTGCTCTCCATTGACCCCAACGCCAGGGATGTCTGCAACGCCGTTATCGAACGTCTCGACACTATGCACAAGTCCATCGTGGAGGACACGGTCGGCGAATATCCCCTCGAGTCAACCAGGGTGTATCACCTGTTCGACCCCTGCTCACCCGCGACCTGGCAGCTTGAGCTTAATTTCGACCTGCTCGCGCTTCCGAGCGATGACCCGGGTGTGCTCTTCGCCTTGGACAACGAGTTTGTCCCCAGTCCCTGGAGGATAAGCTACTTTGATATAGATGCCAACACCCTCGAAATCGAGTTGGACTACGATGTCTCCGGCTATTGGGCACAGGGGGTTGTCACCGCTGACATCAGTCAGGACCGTAGCACCATAACCAATGGAACCTTCACTTGCTGGGGTGACTTTGAGGGCACAATATCAAATGTTACCGGCCAGCTTGAGGACCGGCATACTTCAGCGACCGGACTGCTCGACCTTAATCCCATCTTCGGCTCATCGGCCCGTTATCCCAATCCTGTCAATCCGCGCGACCTGTTGCCTGCCTTTGACCACTGGAACGACCCGCTTCCCAATACAATCGGCGCTGGTCTCGGCAACGACTCCACCTTAGGCGGCATACTGCCGCAAATGACGCAGCGCGACTGGCAGCTCCTCGGCGACCTCCAGCCCGCAGGCCAAGTGGAACTCCGCGAAATCTACCCCTGGCAAAGAGGACTCTCCTCCGGTTTTGTTGACATCTGGCTGCTCAATCAGAGAATTCTTGAAGACACTGCCGGTGACACCGACGGGGACGTCAACCAGGTCTTTAACGCTGATATCCAAAACTTCTATATGGCCTTCGATGACGATTACCTGTACGGCCTGCTGACGTTCCACGACTTCAACACAGCCACTTCTGACCACGCCTCTTATGACATATTCCTTAATTATACCCCCGATGATACATCTCGCCACAGTATTCATTTGTACATCTGGGCTGATTACGGTTACTCCTCTGTCAGCGGCGCATTGTTCTACATGGATGATTATTGGTCCTATGTAGGCGAAATAGATACCCGGCTCTCCGCGGCAGGCGTCGAGTTTAAGATTCCCTGGTACTCTCTGCCCGGCTATCTGCCCGGACGGTTTCTGTCAGTTGAATCGTCTGTGAATGATAATTCCTGGTACTTGTGGGAGGGAGAAGAGAACGGGACGCATCTCCAGGTTATGCCGGTCGGCTCCATCAGCGGCACCGTTACGTACAACAACTATCGGGGCGGCCCCATCTTTGTACAGGCATACACGGACCCGTACGATCCGGAAGACAGTATCGTCGCAAGTACCGTCATCGACTCACCCGGCCCTTATACTCTTGACGGCATCGGCCTCGGCTGGGATGGATACGTCAGGGCATTCGCGCCGCTGTTCGGATTTAACCTCTTCGCCGGGCAGGACCCAGTTGTAGAGGATTCCGTCCCGGTATTTCTCTGGACAGAACACCTTGACGGGTTCGACCTTGTCCTCAATGCCCCTGTTGTGCTTGAAAGCGACGTCCCTGTAACAGCGGAGTTCCGCACCGACCGCTGTGACCGCCACTGGTATGCCTTTGATGCCATACAAGGGGCAACCTACTCGCTCGATATTGAGAGAACGACGGCGGAGTATGCCTGTGCAAGTTTCCTTGGCCGCGACGGCCAAACCGAAATCGCTTGGCTGCCGTACTGGGATACGCAGTATCTCGACTGGATTTGTCCCCTCAGCGGCAGATACTACGTCGTTGTTGACAGTGATTACGATTGCGGATACGGCGGCGAATACACCATCAGTATGGTTGCTGACACTATATGCCCCACAGCAGATGTCGCAAGTTCCGATTGGGTCGGCGTAAAGGATTGCAAGGTCGATTTCTATGACTTTGCCGTTCTGGTCTCAAACTGGCTCGACAGCGGCCCCGGACCCTATTGGCCCGACAATACCGACTTCAACGCAAGCGGCCGAATTGATTTTGCTGACCTCGCTGTCCTCGCCGACCAGTGGCGACAGGAGGTCGGCCCATAAATGGCTTGAACCGGTTCGCCGGCTACGCCTTTGTAAAGGTGAAGCGGTGCCCGGGGGCGTCGATTTTGATTGTGTCGCCGTCGGCGAATTTGCCGGCTAACAGCTCAGTTGCGAGGGGGTTTTCCAAACTTTGCTGTATCACCCGCTTCAGGGGGCGTGCGCCGAAGGCCGGGTCATAACCCTCCTCTGTAATCAGTTTTCTTGCCGCATCGGTGAACTTCAGCTCAATCTTGCGTTCGCTGAGGCGATGTGCGAGATACCCAAGCTGTATATCCACAATTGTTTTCAGGTGCTCCGCCGTCAGCATGTGGAACACAACCACTTCATCTATCCGGTTCAGGAACTCCGGCTTGAAAACCTGTTTCAATGCGTCTTTGACGTGCGCTTCAATCTCCCAGTCCGCGCCCTGCTCCTCGGTCAGCTTCTGTATTTGCTGGCTGGCTAAGTTGCTCGTCATAATAATCACCGTGTTCTTGAAATCCACGGTCTTGCCTTTGCCGTCCGTCAGGCGGCCGTCGTCAAACACTTGCA
>CAYGVZ010000163.1:0-6809 GCA_964353475.1 uncultured Pirellulales bacterium
GCAAAGAATTTTAACCACTGATTTCGTAGATTTCACGGATTTATTTTGCCGCCGACTGGCCTGCCCGTCGCACTTCTTTGGCGGGGGGTGGTCGGAACCACATTTCCTGCAAATTGGGTTTGTTTTTCGGGTTGGCGGAGAGGGTGAGTTTTCCATAAGTCATTTTCACAGAAGGGATTAAGTTCGTTTTGTATTTTTGAAAATTGGGTTCGTTTTGCAAAATCACACGTTGCCAGCGAGAGGAATTTGGGCAAGATAGGCAAGCAGGGCAAGACCAAAGACCGAAGACGAAAGACCAAAGATAGAACGCGGGAATATGAACGTCCAACGTCGAACGTTCAACGTTGAACGCGGAACCAAGATCTAACATAGAATACTCACTTTCTCGATGTTCGGTGGGGATTATACAATGGGAATTGTTTGGTGTCAAGGGAAATCCGTTGAACCGCGGAGGGCGGAATAGGGGAAAATCCGAAGCGCGAAATCCGAAACTCGAAACAAACCCTAATCACCAAAATCAGAAATGTTCAAGGCATGGGGCGGAGGATGGATGGGGGAAGACGGAGGACAGAGGGCAGCTTCGCTTAGAGGGTGGCGGGTATTATTGTGTTGAAAAGGGCTGGCGGGTGGATAGAATTGGAGAGCGAGAAAAGGGGGGATTCTGGCTCGCGGCGAAAAAAGGAAAGCACGCGTGAGAAGTGACGAGATGCAGAGCATGTGCTGGCGGCTGGTTGTGTTAAGCATATCGATTGTATCCGGGCTGGCAAAGGCAGGAAGCCCGCCAACCGCTGAGGAGCGGCCTGCCGCCGATTTAAGAGTAATAGCGAAACAGAGGGAAGAGCGACGCAGGGAGGCCGAGGCGGCAGAGGTCCAGGAACTGAGCGGCAAAGAGGTTGTGGTACGGGTTTACAGTGACTGGGACCAGGAGCGTACGACGTGCGTGCTTGTTAAGGCGGAACTGCGAGAACGCGAGATTGTGCTGGATTACGGCAAGTTTGCGGCAGAGGCGACGTTCGTGGTGTTGGGGCAGGACCAGAATGACGCTGCAGTGAGGGCGTTCGTCGGGAGCCGCGGGATTTGCTGGCGCAACAAGGAAAGATTAAGACCTGAGTTACCCAGGCAGGTTTGGTGCGAGCCGCTGACATTCGTGGATGCACTTGGCGACCCGCTGCAGTTAGCGACGGTCCGTGTGGACGACCTGAAGAATATGCGGAGGGCGGCAAAGGGGCCGGAGTTCGTCACGGATGAGGAAGGCCGGTTAGACAGAGTTGCAGAGCAGCCACCATCGAGGCAGCAGGCGATAATTGTTTCACATCCGGAGTATGACGGGCCGATAGGAATCTGCCGAATGGACAACGCGTGGCCGTGTGAAGTATTGGCCGTGGGTTTCGTCCCGCGAGGGACAGATGTGGCGGAGAGGGCGGTGCGGGGTTTCGTAATTGACGAGGCGAATCAACCCATTGCCAACGCAATTGTGTCATGCGGTACGATTGTTCCACCGGACGGCACGCCGAGGTACGGGTTTGGCTGCGCGGCATCCACCGATGATAAAGGATGGTTTCGTGTGTATTTTGCGGAGGGAGACGGGAAGGGGCCGTTTGTGCCGCCGGCGACTGCTTACGTTTTGGATGTGGACGCGCGGGATGAAAGGGGGCTGGCCGTTATCAGCTATAGCGGGCGCAACAATGCCGAGCAGACAATCAAGTTAACGCAGAAGGCGTATTTTCACAGGTTCAGGTTCGAGGATGAAGATGGACTCGTTACTGATACGGACAAACTCGAACTCACGACAATTCTGATTCGCAGGGAAGGGCCGCCGGTAACGTACACATACGACGAGGTGCGTGAGGGCGGTCAATTTCCATCTGGTACTTACGAGGCATGGCGCGGAAGCAGCAGCGGATATAAGAAGAAGATTGAGCCATGCAAGTTCGAGCCGATTACGGTAACAGAAGAAAGCCCGGAGCTGCTTGTGTTCAGGGTAAAAAGTCCCGGCGGCATATTGTATAAGGGGACAGTCATTAACGGGGTGAACCAGCAGCCGCTTGGCGGTGCATTTGTAATGGTTGGTAACGTGGGCGACCTTTCCATTATCACGAAGGAACAATGGAAAGAGATGCACAACCTACCCGGTAACCCGTCTAAGGATGAGAAGGCGCTAAGGCCATTGTACAGCGCCCTCCATCCATTTGGCATGCCGATATCGGAATCTGTCAGCAAGCTCGTTCGGACAGGCCCAGACGGGAGATTCGAGTTGGTTCTGAAGCAAAGCGAAAAACCCTACGAACTGATTGCATTTGAGGAGGACTACCTCAGCACGCTGCTGAGCTTGAGAGAAAGCAAACCGGACGGCAACAACGTTGTGGAGCTGCCGGTGACGCCGCTCTTCCCGGCCGCGAAGATTGTGATTGAGCCAACGGTGCAGAAGTACGAAGTGCAGAGCGGAATCTTACCGGCCCGACGGATGCCTGGGGAAGCCGAGCGAAGGGCGGAGAAGCGCGAGCCTAATCTGGCACCGCGGACGATTAATATGCTGGCGAACAATATGGGTGTACATCTCGAGATTGAGGCAGACGCAAATGGATTACCCGCGTGGGTAGGTAAGCCGCCGAGGTCTGACTGGGCGATGGCCGGACAAGGTACTGACCCGAACGATATTACTGCTGAAGCGAACATAGCGATGGAAGAGATGTTGAGTAAAATAGACGAGCTGGGACGCGTACTGCTGACAGGCAACGTCCCGGTTGGACTGGAAGAGAACGAACCGGCACCGGCCGATACAGTGGTCGAAGCAGCCGTGGACGACAATAACAGGATAACAACCTTTTTTGACTGTTATCCGTATGGGTCAGGGCCCCAAATAGTTAGTTCCCCCCTCAGTATGAACGAAAGGCGGACGTATCACGTGCCCGCAGGATTTCGTTACAGATTAAGATTCGCAGTCACTCAGGAGGAGGGCTGGTGTGCTCCCGAAATACTGCTGGAGATGAATCCATCGCAGGGAGAGGTGGTGAACGCCGGACGATATGTCTTTGAACGGGCGGCCCTGCTGAAGGTGCGAGTGTTAGATGTCAACGGTGCGCCTGTGGAACACGCCTTGGTCGAAGCGGTTGGAGAGCGAATTTCGCAGGGGCGGTTAGGCACATTTACCGATGAGAGCGGGCTGGCGATCGTCTATGTCCGGCCGAAATCGAAAGGGATGCTGTGCATCTGCATCCCCGGCACAGCGGAAGAGGTGCCTTACCGGACCGATGAGGAGACAGGGGCCGGTAAAGAACTGGTCGTTTCCATAGGAGTCGAGCGCCGAAAGCAAGAGCAACAGAACGGCAATATGAATCGTTGACCGCGGAGGATTGGTCGGGGCAGAACGAGGGACGAAGGGCAAGGATAGAAGGGTATATAAAGAGCAACGGCTGAATGGTTCAGTGGGCATAAATAGAAAATTGAAAGGAGACGCTGGTATGAAGATGTTAGTTACAGGCATCGGTGTAATGGTGTTGGCGATGAGCGCTGTATTGCAGGGGGCAGCGGCGCAAGAGTCGGCTCTGGCGGCCAAATGGGAGGAACTGACTGCGCCTGATTTTATCAAAGCGGTTTCGCAATCGGGGAAAGTGTGCATAGTCCCCCTGGGCATAGTTGAAAAGCACGGCCCGCACATGCCGTTGGGCACAGACCTGATAGACGTCCGCGCGCAGGTATTGAACGCAGTTAAGGAAGAATACGCCGTTGTCTTTCCCGAATACTACGTGGGCCAGATAAACGAGGCAAGGCATCAGCCCGGCGTGATTGCTTACAGCCCGGAACTGGTCTGGAAAATGCTCCAGGAGACGTGCGATGAAATAGCACGCAACGGATTTGAGAAAATAATCCTTGTGAGCGGGCACGGCGGAAACAACAACCTGCTGCCTTATTTCTGCATGTCGCTGCTGTCGGAGAAAAGAAACTACGCCGTGTATCTGTCTCAGCCCAAGGCGGACCCAAATGAGCATACGAAGGTCGAGGAATTGATGAAGAAGCTGCCGCCGAACGCAGGCGGCCACGCCGGGACTACCGAGACATCTTATATGTTAGCCGTTCGGCCGGATTTGGTGAAGATGGATAGAACTGGTATGCAATCGGGCGCGGACCTGAATCGCCTGGCTAATCTGCCGGACGCACTTGCGGGTATATGGTGGTATGCGAAATATCCGAATCATTACGACGGCGATGCTCAATACGCAACGCCCGAACTGGGCAAGGCGATGTTAGAAGAAGACGTCAGGCAATTAGTAAGAGTGATTCGCGAAGTCAAAGCAGATACTAAGGTGATGGAGCTCCAAAAGCAGTTCTACGAGGCGTCCCAGCATCCGCTGGATACAAAGCAATAAGAAGATTCAGGATTGCTTCGGTGACTGGCTTTTGCGTTGGAATTCGCGCGACCAGGTAATCAGGCCGTTGATGGCGAGGGCAAGGAAGAAAACATAGAGGATGGCGACGAATTTTACGTTACGCGCGTAGTACAGGCCGATGCAGATGACGTCCACGCAAAGCCAGAGGTACCAGCTTTCGATTTTTTTGTGGGTCATCAGGGCTGCTGCGACAAAGCCCATCACCGTGGCGAAGGCGTCGATGTATGGGTAGGCGGCGGGATGGGGAAACAGGGAGGGCAGAAATATATGAAGCCGGCTCATCAGGTATCCTAAAACGGCTGAGCCGGCTGCAATTATCAGTGCGGCGACAAGGCGGGTTTTGCCTGTGCTGTAAGCAACGTCCAGTTCCTTCTTTGCATCTTCGCTCCCTTTGCGCGAGGCAAACCAGACCCACCAGCCGTAAAAGCCGTTGCCGATGTAGTAAAACTGCTCGAAGAAATCAGCATAGAGGCGGACCTGGTAGAACAGGACTGCGAAGAGCACGAACGCGGCTATCCCTATGGGCCAGGCCCATACCACCTTTCTTGTGATAAGCAGGACATAGACAACGATTAAGAGGGTGGCCGAGAACTCGATGTAACTCATCGAGTAGCCGAGAAAGGTGAAGAACACGTTATGCACGTTAAGGACATTCATTAAAGCCACAGCCAGGATTTAAGCGATAACCCCGGGAATATCAACAGTTGTGATAACGGCGTGCAGGACCTTTCAAAAAATGCCCCCGATTCCCCTTTTCTTCGTGAAAAAAAGGTTGCCGTGCGGGTGGTTTTTGGTTATGGTCTGAGGACTGAAGAAATGAGAATTTTGGGCTATTTAGAGAGGCGGACAGGGCTATGAAAGTACAATTTAACAGAGAGGCGCTGGCGAATGCACTGAACCTGCTTACGTCTATAGTTCCCGAGCGGACGCCTAAGCCGATATTGCGGTGCGTAAGAATCAGCGCGGGTGAAAAGGACGTGCACATTTACGGCACGGACCTCGAGGTGGGAATAAACTATGTAATCGCGGCGGTGCAGGTGGAACAGCCGGGCGATATTGTGGTGCCGGCGGGCCGGCTGGCGGCGATTGTCCGTGAGAGCAGCGATGATGTGCTGGCAATCGAATCGAAGGACGGCGGCTGCGAGGTAAAGGGGCGGGACAGTCACTTTACGATTTACGGTCAGGAACCGGAGCAGTTTCCCCAGGTACCTGCCTTTGACGGCAAGGCGGACGTGGAGGCGGCGCTTGAGTCGCTGCAGACGGCGACGAGCCAGGTGCAGTTTGCCACGGCAAAGGAGAGCAGCAGGTATGCAATTAACGGCGTGCTGTGGGAGATAAAAGGAAAGAAGCTTTCATTGGTTGCGACAGACGGCAGACGGCTTGCCCGCAGCAGGATAAACCTGATTAACGCGCCTGCGGAAAAAATTGCGGCGGCGAAGATAATTGTGCCGGCAAAGACGATGGGGCTGTTGGAGAAAATTGGCGGGTCCGGCAAGGATACGGTTGCGGTGCGACTGGTTGACAGCAAAATCCTGATAAGCTGCGGGAACATCGTAATCAGCTCGATTCTGGTGGAGGGCAATTTCCCGAAGTACGAGGACATCATTCCCGCGGATTATCAGAAGAAGCTGCGTCTGCCTACGGAGGCGGTTTCGAGTGCGGTGCGTCGGGCAGCGCTGCTTACCAGCGAAGAATCGAGAGGCGTGAAGCTGTCGGTGAGCAAGAAGGCAATCGTGTTCAGCGGCAAGGCGCCCGAGGCGGGCGATGCGGAGGTGGAAGTGGCGATTGACTACAGCGGCGAGCCGATAGAAATCGGCTTCAACCCGCAGTTTTTGAGCGATGGGCTGCGTGTAATCAAGGAAGCGGAATTTGAGATGGAGCTTGGGCAGTCGGATACGCCCGGGGTGATAAAGAGCGGGGCTAATTTTCTTTACGTGCTGATGCCGATTAATCTTGGGTAGCAACCCCGCGGTGAGGTTTTGACGATTCTTCCGACAACAAGCCCGGTGAGGGGTTTTCAGCAGAAGGTATGGGGATGGAACATTTGCAGGGCGGTATTGAGCAAAGGCGGCGTGTGAGGCGAGGCCCGGCAGTACAGTTAGGCGGGCTGCTGCGGGATTTTATGGACGGGCAGGTGGGGCCGCGGTACAGCCGATTTGCGCCGCTTGCGGAGGTCTGGAAGCAGTTGCTGCCGACAGGGCTTGCCGAGCACTGCGAGATTGTCGATTTGGACAAGGGACTGTTGACGGTTGCGGTTGACCTGGCGGCTTATGCATACGAGCTTCGGCTGTGCAGCGACGACCTTGCAGAAGAGCTGCAACATCGTTGCCCGGCGGCGAGGGTGAGGAAAATCAGGATTGTCACAGGGCTTTAGCAGCAGCCCCCGCGTCTTCCTGTCGGAAGACAGGAGCGGGGGAGGAG
>CAYGVZ010000164.1:0-2150 GCA_964353475.1 uncultured Pirellulales bacterium
GTGAGCAGATTCGACCCCTCGACTACGCTCGGGACAGGCAAGCTCACCGCGAGCAGATTCGACAAGCTCACTGCGAGCGAGAACATTTCTTCAGCGCCGCCAAAGTGGTGGCCGGCCTTACGCTGCTTTCACGCATCTTCGGTCTTTTCCGTGATATGGGCGTAACGTCTCTGGGCGCAAACCGCCAGACAGACGCATACGGACTGGCGTTTCAAATACCCAATCTTTTCCGCCGGCTTTTCGGGGAAGGCGCCCTGTCAAGCGCCTTTGTGCCTGTGTTCACCGAAACAGCCGAAAAGAGCGGTTTTGAAAAGGCATCCAAATTATTAGCCAATGCGATGGCGCTGTTAGCCGTTTTTCTGCTGGTCATTATGCTCGTGGTGGAGATTGGATTCGTAACCGTTGCATTGTTGCCGGGACCGGCCGACAGGAAACTGCTGATGATGCTTGCGACGATTATGTTTCCGTATATGGTTACGGTATGCCTGCTGGCATTGGGTTCGGCTGCACTTAACTGTCGCGGCCACTTCGCCTTTCCCGCCGCGGCCCCCATTATATTCAACATAGTCGGCATCATAGCCGCGTGGTGGATTGCCCCGATACTCAGGAACAACCTGCCGGGCCAGCTTGTCATTGTTGCCTTCAGCGTGGTGGCAGCGGGAGTTATCCAGTTGATTGCCGTTTTATGGCTGCTGCACAAAAGCGGTTTTTCCGTTCGCCTGCGTCTGAGGCCGGTGGAACCCGGCATCATACCCATACTCAAACTGCTTCTGCCGATGCTCCTGGGGCTGGGCTTTCTGCAGATTTCGGAACTTATCGCGACTCTGATTTCGTGGAACCTGACCGCCACGGAGGCCGTGCCTAATATCAATATCTTTGGCTGGGTCCTGCATAAGCCGCTGAATCCCGGCGTTATTACCCGCGTCAACGCCGCGCGGGCGCTGTATCAGTTTCCAATGGGCGTGCTGGCGATTTCACTCGGGGTGGCCGTCTTCCCGCTGCTCACCCGCTACGCCGCCCGCAACGACATTGTCAATCTGCGGGACAGCATCAACCGTGCGCTGCGCCTGGCGCTGATGGAGGGGATTGCCACGGGTGTGGGACTCTACATCCTTGCTGAGCCGATTGTGAAAGTCATTTACGCCCGCCGCAACTTCAGCCCCGCTGATGCCGCCCAGGCCGCCTTTGTTCTCCAGATGTATGTCCTCGGTATGTGGTCGTATTGCAGTTACCAGATTCTCGCCCGCTCATTTTATGCACTCAAAGATGTCATAACACCCCTGAAGGTTTCCTGCGCCCTTGCAGGGATAAATCTTCTGATGCTTGTAACAATGGTTTGGATTCCCGCTCTTGGCGCCGGGGCCTTTGGCTTATCCACGACCATCACCTTTACGCTGAACGCCGCCATCCTTATTTTTCTGCTCCGCAAACGTCTGGGGCTGTTCGGCGGGCGAAAGGTGCTTGTCAGCGTTGTGCGCAGCATTATCGCTTCAGCCGTTATGGCGGCAGTCGTCTATCTGCTCCGATGGCAGATGAAGGATGCGCCGAACTGGATTATCGTCGCAACCTGTGTGCCGGCAGGCGCGTTTGTCTTTCTGGGTGTGGCCTGGCTGTTAGGTGCTGCCGAACTTGCCGAACTTCGTCTGAACGCAAGACAGGAAACGTCGGAGTTATGAGCGCCATTACCGAGATTGATGCTGGACGATTATAGGACGTTTCGCGGCGCCACCGTGAATGGTCGAGAGCGACCGACGCTGTTGAGCAGGCCGATACGCAACATACTCACAAACAAGCTTGACCCCCCGTAGCTCAAAAACGGCAGCGTCAGGCCGGTTATGGGCATCAGGCCGAGCGTCATACTGATATTGACCAGCACCTCAACGACGAACATCGCCGTTATCCCGACAGCTAACAGCCGGGCAAACGGGTCCGTATGGCTGGCCGCAATCTCCAGCCCGCACGCGAAGACAATTGCATAGAGCAGCAGCAGCCCCAGGCAGCCCGCAAATCCCCATTGATGCGCGATGACTGCGAAGATGAAGTCGTTGTGCCGTTCCGGCAGGAAGTTGTATTTGACGAATGGCCCCTGTCCGAACCCATAGCCGCTCGCTCCGCCGGAAGCAACCGCGTACTCGGAGCGAATCAAATGG
>CAYGVZ010000164.1:2160-6803 GCA_964353475.1 uncultured Pirellulales bacterium
TCCCCAGTCGTCCTTCCATTTCCTTGCGCTGAACGGCTGGCCCACGAGGACTCTGCCTAATCGCGGATACTCCTCCGCCTTGGCGCGCACCCACTCGTTCTGCAATAAGACGCTGCTGATTCTCAACCGTTGATACGGCTCCATCTTCATCCAGAACAGCGGACTTGCCAGAACGGCCAGTGCTGTTATCATCACAAGATGCCTCGTTCTTGCGCCCGCCGCATACAGCATTGCCAGAAACACGGGCATCATCAACATAACCGTCCCAAGGTCCGGCTCGAGCAGAATCAGCCCCATCGGCAGCAGCGTCATTATAAACGGTCCAATCAGGGATTTCAGGTTGCGGTAATTGCTGCGGTATCGCAGATACCACGCCAGCGCCAGAACGAAGGCCGCCTTGCATAGTTCAGAGGGCTGAATCCACGGCAACTGCTGGCCGCCTATGGAAATTATTATCCACCTGTACGTGCTTCGCGTCAGCGGCGCAAAGGGCAGCGCAATTACATATTTGGAGACCAGCAGCAGCGCGAGCGTCAGCAGCACCACGCCGTATATCCACGCGCTGGCCTCGCCCAGCCGGCGGTAATTCACCACGTTCACCGCCGCAAAGCCCAGTATGCTGATACAGGCAAAGACGAGCTGTTTTTTCCACAAATCAGACAGTTGCGGGCTGTCTGTCTGGGAAGCGCCGACGGCGTAAATAGTTGCTATGCCGACGGCGACCAGCAGCAGTACGGCCAGGAGCATCATAACCCTGACGGCCAGGAGCCGACCTTTCAAAAACTCATACATCACACCAGTCCTTGCACCGCCGCAGCGCCCGGGTTGCCCCGATTGTGCGGATTATACTGAGAACACTTTTTTTCCCGGCTGTCAGCGGAGAACACCCCCTTTGCCAGGGTTGAAATCGCAATTATCAAAAAAATCGCCCTGTTCAGCCCACTTGCCTAATTTGCCAACGTCCGATAAACCCTTATACCACATAGTTTTAGCATTAGCACCTTCGTTTTTATCGGATTTTTGCGGTTTTTCACGTACTTTTGCAAAATTTTTTTAAGATTTTTTGCACTTTCCGCTTGATTTAGCGCCGCGCGTGTGCTACTATACAATCGACTTTCACTAATGAAAACCTTGTGCATGTTAGGTGTTTCGCACGATTACGCCAAATGGCAGAAAGGAGGAAATGGAGGAGCGGACAATGTACTCAATTTCTTTCTATTCGGCTGTTCCTGCCGGCCGAACGCCATTACTCACTAATTAGTGAGCGAGCGTAAAACGGGCGAAAATGTCACAATGCAGGAAAGAAACCAAAGCAGCAGAGTGTGTAGCTCTGCAAAGAAGAAGAAAAGAAAGGAAGGTTTAACTTATGACACGAAGGATGTTATTGATTGTTGCGGCACTGGCCATTGCAACACCGGCCTGGGCAACGGTCAACCTCGGTGTCACCGACCTCGGTGGTGGAGTAGCTGCGATTACTTACACTCGCGATGTGAATGTCAGGGCGTTTGCCCTTGATATCAACGTCGGCGCCGGAGCAACAATTACGGCGATCAGCGGCTACAAGACCGGCGAGAGCAAGACCGGCTCTTTGGGTTATGGGATATTCCCAGCTTCGTTCCGGGACCATATTGTCAATCCCGCGGACCCCTGCTGGGCAGACCCGAACTACAACCCGGTCGCGCCGGGCGCTGACCTCGACGCATTGGACGGCCTCGGTACCGCCGGCATTACAGTAGAGCTTGGCTCGCTGTATGTTATGGGCGGGCCGAATGCACCGGCTACCTCCGGCACGCTGTGCAACATTACAATCAGCGGCACCGGGACTGTTACCGTGTGCATAGCCGCCAATACGACCCGCGGCAGTGTGGTAAAAGAGGACGCGAATAACGCGACCACCAACCTGCCGGTTTGCGGCACCGTTTCGTTTGCGCCGCAGTATCCGGCTTGCTGGGATCATACCCAGTGCCGTGGTGACGCAACTGGCGACCACCAGACGACTACGCTGGACTTCCCGGCGTATCGCGATTCGTTCTTTAAGAGTTATCCGGATCCGGCGTACAATCCCTGTGGCGACTTCAACAGAGATGGTGATGTTACCACCTTGGATTTCCCGTTCTACCGCGATAACTTCTTCAAGGCGTATGCGCAGGATTGCACGCCGGGTGGTACTTGGCCGCCTCCGTAGTAGGCCGGCCTTGTGTTAGGTTCTTTAACTGTTGAATATAGTTGTTGAGGACAGTCCCGTGGGGATTGCTCCTTTGAATAAGAAAATTAAAAGGTAAGGAGGATGGTTTACTATGAAGAAACTGTTAGTTTTGATGTTGGTTCTTGGACTGGTTTCTGTCGTACAGGCCACAGTTATTGACCTCGTAAAGGTCGATATCGGCCAGAGCAGCGGCCGTATGGGCAATAGTCGTGCTGACGCCCTCCAGGCCAGCGACAAAATCGGGCTCAAGATTGTGGTGAAGTACAGCGCCAACCCGGACCCGTCGTATTCGGCCTATAACGGCTATCTGCTGTCGATGATGGATCTTGACCTGCACGTTACAGGCGCGGCATCACTGAGCCACACTTCTCTGACGACTGCCGGCGTTATCAAGGCGGCGAGCCGCAATGCGAATATTAACCCCTGGTACAACAGCGCGATAACCGCGACAAATGTTGCTCACCTTGCCGGTTCAGCCAGTAACCCGATTGTGGGCGCGGCTGACCTGGTTTGGGGCTTTGTTCTGCACTGCGATGGCACGGGCGATGTTGTTGTTGACCTGACCCTGGCGGTGGCGGGTGGCACGCAGTATGCTAACGTGGGCGGCCCGGCACCTGAGCCAGTATGGCGTAACGCCGTCGAAGCAGACCTCGGCGACCTGACAATTTATCAGGTTATTCCCGAGCCGATGACGGTTGCATTACTGGGTCTTGGCGGACTGTTCCTGCGTCGTCGTAAATAGACGCTGGTTCACAGAACCAACGGACTTTAGTCCAACAGAGGCATCCCAAACTTGGGATGCCTCTTCTTTTTTGCGCGCGGCCGCCGTGTTATTCCCGCGGAATATTGTCGAATTTCAGAAAAATCGCTTGCTGGAAGCAATGGGCAGCGATAATATAGGACAATGTAGAATGGGTGTTCCGAAGCAATCCTCACATACCACACACATTGCTTGCACTGCTGAGGCGGAAAAGAAAGTTCGAGATTATGAGAAGGACAATTCCGGTTGCCGGCTTGTGTGTTCTTGCTCTCGCAGCGTCCGCAGAGGGAATTCGCGTTTTTGTCGCGGAGGTGCCTGCCCCGGCGATGCTTGCCATTGGCATAAAGTACCTCCACGGTGGAAACGCTGCGATTACATACAAGACCGCCGGCGGGCCGGTCGGTGCTTTTGCCCTCGACATCAATGTCAGCGCCGGCGCCGTCATTACGGCAATCAGCGGCTATGAAGGTACGCTCGATATCCTCCCGCCGATGGATATAAATGACCCCTGCTGGATGGACCCCAATTACGTTCTGCCTGTTCCGGGCCCTGAGCTGCGCAGAGTCGATGGTCTCGGCACAGGCGCCGTCACGGCAGAGTTTGCCGCACTGAACACTGCAAATGCGCCGAATGCGCCTCCGCCTTCCGGCACCCTGTGCAACTTCACAATCAGCGGTGATGGGATTGTTTTCATCCGCATCACCGCAAATACTGCCCGCGGGGTCTTTTCTGAGGAAACCAGTAACGTGTTTACAAATCTGCCGTTTCGAGGGATGGTGGTGATTGTTTCCACCGACTGCTACCCGAGCAACAGTCCCCATTATGACGCGTGGGCGGCGGCTGGAAAGCCCGCCTGCTGGTGCTATCCGACTCAGTGCAGAGGCGATGCCAACGGCGATAGTCAGGTTAACACCCTTGACTTCAACTTGTTCAGGCAGGGATACTTCAAGACAGGTGCTGCTTACCTGGCCAATGTTTGTGCGGACTTTAACAACGACGGCCGGATAGACAACGCCGACTTCTTCCGGCTGCGTGACAACTACGCTAAGGTGCCGGCGGCGGATTGCCCGCCTCCGTAGTCCAGCGGCCCAGTCCTTGCCGCCGGTGTATAAATGCCCCCCAGACAGCGTTTATCTATAAACCTGGATTCCATCCATTTCCGATTTTCTGGAACAATTTTTTGACACATTTTCACGGCCGCTGGTATAATTGAATGGTGTGGAGCAGGACTTTAGGTGTAACGTGTGAGAATTGAAAAGGAGGCGGATAATTATGAAGACAAAATCAGCAGTGGTTGCATTACTGGTCTGTGCAGTACCGGCATTGGCAACGGTCAACTTCGGCGCGACCGACCTCGGCAACGGTGTCTTTGCGATTACATACAGTACCGGCGGGGCGGCAGTCAGGGCGCTTGCCCTTGATATCAACGTCAACGCCCCGGCGACAATTACGGCAATCAGCAACTATAAGACCGGCGAAAGCAAGACCGGCTCTTTGGGTTATGGGATATTCCCGGCTTCGTTCCGGGACCATATCACCAACCCCGCGGACCCCTGCTGGTCTGACCCGAACTACAACCCGGTCGCGCCGGGCAACGACCTGGGCGCATTAGGTGGCCTCGGCACCAGCGGCATTACGGTCGAGTTTGGCTCGCTGTATGTTATGGGCGGGCCGAAT
>CAYGVZ010000165.1:0-6801 GCA_964353475.1 uncultured Pirellulales bacterium
GCTTGCCGTCAGGAACTTGGGCCTGGCAGCCAAGAACAAAACCAACAGTCGTGAGCGTCCAACAGCCGTATTCATCAGCCAAATCATACCCGCAAAAAAACCTGCAAGAATCGGCATTATGCCCGCTTTAGTGGTAATTTCAACCTCTTTAGCTGCGTCCTATAATTTACTGCATGGTAATTGCCTAAGCCGTGCAATTCTGGTATAATATAACTTTAACCCGACCGCTATTGAATATAGCTTATGTCGGGGCTAATGCTGTGGGGCCGAATTTGCACCCCGCAGAGCGAGGGGAATATGAAAAAGACGCATGCGACCGCCAGGGCCGGCAAGCACCGCATCGAGGAGCTTCGCCCCCGAAAAACCAGGCAAACCCTGTCCCACGAACAGCAGTTTATTGAGGCAAACCGCCGACTCGCCGCCAGTGAGCAGCAACTGCGCGCCACCAACCAGCAGCTTCGCGCACACGAACAGCAGTTGAAGGCAGCCAATCAGAAACTCACCGCAAAAGAGCAGCAGTTGCGCGCCGCCAACCAGCAGTTGCGGGCACACGAGCAGCAGCTCCGGGCCGCCCTTCAGCAATTGCGAGCCAGAGAGCAGCAGCTCCGCGCACACGAGCAGCAGTTACGCGCCGCCAACCAGCAGTTGGAGGCGCACGAGCAGCAGCTCAAGGCCGCGAACCAGCAGTTGCATGCGCACGAAGAGCAGCTCATTCGGCTGAACCGCGACCTCCAGGAACGAATAAAAGACCTCAACTGCCTCTACGGAATCGCCGGCGCAATCGCCAGACGCGCCATTATCGGCGAGACGTTCCGCGATACCTTATCGCTCATTCAGGCCCGCTGGTATCCGGATTCCACTCGTGCCGCAATAACCTTCGACGGCCAGCAGTTTGTCCTTGCGCCTTTTGAAAAGACGCGATGCTGCTGCAGGAGCGGCATCAGGGTCGGCGGCACTGAACGCGGATACATCGAGGTCTGCCGCCTCGGCAAACGCGGCGGCGAACCATTTACCGCCGAAGAACGCAACCTCATCAACGCAGTTGCCCAGGCCCTCGGCGAGGCCGCCGCACGCAAAGAGGTCGAAGACGCCCTTGTCCAGGAGCGAAATATGCTCCGCACCCTTATAGATATCATCCCCGACTCGATTTACATCAAAGATACCCAGAGCCGCTTCATCGCCGCCAACCTCGCCGTCTCTCGTTTTATGGGCGCCCAAACGCCCGACCAGGTCGTCGGCAAATCCGACTTCGACTTTTATCCCGAACAGGTCACAAAAAAATTCTACGCCGATGAGCAGCAGATTGTCAAAACTGGCCAACCGATCTTCAACAAGGATGAACCCAACAAGAACGCCCAGGGCGACCTCCGCTGGATTCTGACCTCAAAAGTGCCCCTGCGAGATAGCCGCGGCCGGGTCGTCGGCGTCGTCGGTATCGGGCGGGACTTCACCGAACTGCGAGAAGCTCAGGAACGCCTTCGCCGGGCCAAGGAGGCAGCCGAAGCCGCCAACAGGGCCAAAAGCCAGTTCCTCGCAAATATGAGCCACGAAATCAGGACGCCCATCAACGCCGTAATCAGTATCGCCAAGACGCTCGCCAGGTACGACACCGCCAATCTCACCGACAAACAGCGGGAAGGCCTCGAAATAATCTACAAGAGCAGCCAGCGACTGCTTATGCTCATTAACGATATTCTCGACCTGTCTAAAATCGAATCCGGCAAGATGGACCTGCGGCTGAAGCCCCTCTCCATAGACGCCCTCATCGCTGGACTGCGCAGTATGGTCAAGACCCTCAACGAAAACCCCAATGTCCGGTTCTTCGTGGAAAAAAGCCCCGCTGTCCCCGCCACAGTCGTCTCCGACGCCGAAAAACTTCACGAAATCCTCACCAATATACTCAGCAACTCCGTCAAATTTACCGAACAGGGCAAAATCACCCTGCGCGTCTATACCGAGCCGCAGCGACTATGCTTTTCCGTCACCGATACCGGAATCGGCATCGCCAAAGAACACCTCGACCATATCTTTGATGAGTTTATGCAGGTTGACAGCTCCACCACGCGGAAATACCAGGGCAGCGGCCTGGGTCTGACCATTTCCAGAAAAGTGGTCGAGCTGCTTGGTGGCGGGATTAAGGCCGAAAGCGAACTCGGCAAAGGCACTGCCGTCTCCTTCTTTGTTCCCCTGGTCATTGAACAGGTGGTCGGCGCTGCATCTGCCGAGACCGAAGAGAAGAAAAATGCCGGTGCGGCCCTCGAGGCGTCAGCCGGTGCACGTCTGGCAAAAATCCTCATCGCCGAGGACGACGAGTTCAGCAGGGCCGCGGTCCGTATGATGCTCGAAAATCGCTATCATCTCACCTTCGCAAAAGACGGCAGAGAGGCGGTCGAAAAATACTTCTCCGGCAGGCCCGACATCGTCCTGATGGACATTATGATGCCCAATATGGACGGCTACCAGGCCTTCGAGGCCATAAAGAAAAAAGCCGATAAGCCGCTTGTCCCCATCATCGCCCTTACCGCAAAGGCAATGAAAAACGACCGCGATGAGCTGCTCGCCCACGGCTTCACCGATTACATCCCCAAGCCCATCGACGATGAGATGCTCGTTAAAACGATAGACAGGTACCTGCAGACGGATTAAGGACCCCGGACAAAACGGCTGTCATTGCGAGCGAACCGCAGGTTCGCGCGGCAATCTCGGCCTTCCGGCAACATTGTACGCCATTTTGTTAGACCCTCTTACGGGTACGTCGGAATTTCCACAATACTTTTTCCGCCCCTTCTCCCTCGGTGTAGTTAACACGTCCCGTTTCGACATCCAGGGCGATGCTGCGCCTCTTTGTCCCGCCGACGGCACGTGCCTTTATCCGTATTTTGCGCCTGCCCAGCATATCAGTAACCGATGCGATGTTTTGCCGGCAGATGGTATCGTTCTTTTCCTTGAGCACGTTGGCCGCCCCGACCAGGCACGCCTGAACGTCCCGCATCCTTGCCCCCAGCCGTCCCATTTTCCCTGACAGCTTCGCAATTGCATTCGCAGCGTATTTCGTCTTGTCTTTTTCCCGCCTCGGCGCCGCCCCCGGCAGCATAATATGCGCCAAGCCCCCGATTCCGCGTCCCGCCTCGTATGCCGCGACCACCACGCACGACCCCACCGCCGTTGAACGCAATATAACCCCGCGATTGCTTACCCTCACTCCACCAGTATTTACGTCAATCACCATCTTCATTCTTTACCCGTCATTCGGGGCGAGGTATCCCGCACCGCCTCCCTCATTATGAATGTTCACCTCTTGCACCGCAAGGGCTGTATTTACCGCTATGGCCATCGTAAAATCCCTGCTTGCCCCTGCCTGCACTGAGTTCATCGAAGTGAGCTTGTTTATCCTGAGCTTGTCGAAGGAGTCGAAGGGCCCGCCGTTCGATTGGCGGGCCTCTCCGCCCGTCGCAGCCGGACTACGCCGGACAAGCCGCTGCGCCCCGACTCCCCGGCTTGAAGTTTCAGGTAGCTGTCCCGTAGGGATCTTCGATTTGAAATTGGCTCCCCGGCTTGAGGACCCAAGGGAGCTTCCCCGTGGGGATCTGCGCTTCGCTCCGATTTGCTTTTCGGGGCATTGGAGGTGGCATTTTTTGCGTAAGTCCTTTCCGAAGAGGGGGTTAGGGTCATTTCTCATTTTTGAAAATTGGGTTCGTTTTGCATAATCACACTCTGCCAGCAAGAGGAGTTTGGGTAAGATGGGCAAGAGAGGTAAGAGCCGGCATCGTAGTGCGTCGTGCGTCTTGCGTAGTGCGGGGTCTTCGCCCCCTGGGGGCAGGCTTCGCTCCGATTTAACATACTATGCTCACTTTCTCATTGTTCGGTGGGGATTATACAATGGGAGATGTTTGGTGTCAAGCGAAATCTTATGTAACCACGGATGACACGGATTACACGGTTCTTGTCAAAAAGTCGGGGCTTGTTTTGGGGGGTGCAGTGGTATTCTCAGACAGGCAGGAGGAGTGAATGGATGTCTGCGGGGGATTTGGAGACGGCTGAAGTCCAGCGACCAAAACCGCCGTGCTGATTTACGGCTTTAATCCATTCATCGAGGAAGGCACGCTTCGTCCTGTCTCTGTGTGTGTCCTGTCCTTTGGTTTCAAGAATAAGATATTCGCCGGTTTTGAGTCGTATAATGAAGTCGGGCCGGTATTTCCTTATTACCCCGTCGAACGTATAAAGAATCTCAAAGCCAAGATGGTCATTCTTCACCCATGCAGAAACACTCTCATTCCTATCAAGCTCAAATGCTTCACTCGCCTCCCACGTGCTGTCGAATACACAGAAGTTTATATGCGACTTTTTCGTATGTTCGCATGGCTTGCCTGTAAACCATGTTTTCATATCTCCTGTGGACCGAATTGGATAATCCTTATCAAATACGGGCTCCAGTGTCTCAACATTGTCATGGTCTATTGCGTCTTTGATATGCTGAACTATTCGATTCATGTTCAGCGTCATCACAATCCGCTTCTTTATTTCGTCCTGGTGGAACAAACTCGGAGTTATCTGTATCTTGCCTGCCTCAACGAACCCCTCGACAATCCGTATGAGCTGCGCAAGCAACACTTCTTTGCTGCCTTTCCAGTTCTTCTGAATCGCATCGTAGTTATCTCTCGCCGCTTCGAATATAATCTTCTGCATCCTGAACTTTCGGCCCAGCTCCTCAAGGTTTATGGAAGATATTTTTGTTACATCCGCTTTGCCTTCCACTATCGGGGCAAGGTCGGCAAGCTGGGCTGTATCGAAGGCGTTAAGCTCAAGCGGTTTCACTTTCGTCATATCAAGGACAAGCTGCGGCTTATAAACCCTGTCAATCCTTATCACGTTAGGCCATGAAATCTCAAACTGCTTTTTCTGTGCAACCGGTTCTATCGCGGTCTTAGGTGTTGGAGGGGGCGGCAATACATTTTCGTCTGATTCATGCGGCAAAAATGTAAACGGCACGCCAAAAATATTCACATACTCCGGCTCAAAAAGGGCTTTTCCCGGCTGTAGCTCATAAGTAGTCCGCCGAAGCCCTCGACCGACAACCTGCTCGCAAAGAAGCTGGCTCGTGAAAGCCCGCAACCCCATTATGTGCGTCACTGTCTTTGCGTCCCAACCTTCCGAAAGCATTCCTACGGATATGACCTTCTGTATCTGCTCGCCCGGCATTCCCTTCTTGCCTACGGTATCAACCGTTCTCCTCAATTGTTCGGCAAATTGTTTCCTCGTCAGCTTTTTCTCTTTTACTTCTTCGCCTTCTTCATTCTCGGTTTCTTCTGCCTCATCCTCATTAAGCTCTATCGGTTCCTCTTCCGCCTCCGCCATCTCCATTACCTTTGAGTCAATATGCAGCGTCTTCTCCGGCACGCAAAGCTCATCTATCCTTATCTTCTTATGGTCGAAGGCATATTTGACCCGGGCCGCTGTAAGCGTAGTATTCGCCACAGTTATCATTACCGGCGGCGTTGTCCTTCCGCTTTCTTCCCAAAGTTTCGCCGTCTCAAGCCAGTCCTTCCCGAGAAGGTAATATGCGTTGTTCACAAGGTCCGGCAGCGAGTCCTCCGGCAATGCCCCTTTGCGATTTATGTCATCTTTTACGGTCTGGTCCCTGTATATGTGATAGAACCTCGATTTGTAATCCGGCGTAAGCTGGCTGTCGTCGCGTATCACTACACGTGGCGTCTTGACTAATCCCGACTCTATAGCATCATTCAAACCAAAATCGCTTATCACCCATCCGAATAGCGTTTCTTCCGAACTCTTCTTGCCAAGCGGCACAAACGGAGTCGCGGAAAAATCAAAACAGGTCAATATCCCCCTTGCCTTGTGTATCCTGTCAAGTCCTCCTACCCACTTTGTCGCTTCTTCCACGTCCTCCTTGCTTAATCCCTTTATCTTCGAACCTGCGGGAACTCTCCACGCGTGATGCGCCTCATCGTTTATAACAACGACGCTTTTGGCATTTGCCATTTCCCCAAGAACTTCTCTGACGTATGCCTCATCGCTTTTTGTTCCGCGTTTATCGACGCTTCGTTTCTTTTTAAGTTGTTCTTCACTATCCCAGCTAAGTTTATGCCAGTTGTTTATGAGAATCTTCCCCTGTCGCAGTTTTTCCGCAAGACCGCCCGGAACAATGTTAAATTCATCGTAGAAATTCCCCGCCGAACCCGGCATAAGCACACCGAGCCGGCTTTTTACCGTCAGCCCCGGCGCAACAATTAGAATATACTTTGAAAATCTCGCGTCCTGCGGATATGTAACCTTATTGAGTATCTGCCACGCAATCAGCATCCCCATTACTATCGTCTTGCCGCTGCCCGTCGCCATTTTCGAGCAAAGCCGCTGGAATGCCCCGCCATCACCCGGAATCTCAATCCCCACCTTATCGCTTGACGGTCCTTCTACAAGCCAGATAAGCGTCTCCATTGCCTCAAGCTGGCAGAAGAACATCGGCCATACTCTCTCTTCCCTGTTGTGCCAGTGCTCAAGCAATCTCCTCGTTATCCCGGAAACGCCCGCATAACCATCTTCTCTCCACTTCTTTACTCTTGGCCTTATTGCATTTACAAGCGGCAGTTCGACGAATACCCCCGGGTCGTCAAACGCCTGTGAGCCGGGAGTCGCTATCACGTATCCGGCGGGTCGCCTTCCGTCTTTCTGGTCAAAAGTCCTGCTCTGCCTGTCATAATGCCAGTAACTTTTCGGCTCCTCGAAAGGCGAGTTGATTATCAAATGGTCTATCGTTGTTCGGCTCATTGGTCGTTCTTCTCC
>CAYGVZ010000166.1:0-6797 GCA_964353475.1 uncultured Pirellulales bacterium
ATTATTGGCGTCGCCGTTACAATCAACAATGGTTGCCGCCACAATGCAGGGGTCATTGGGGTCGGTGCTGCGGAGGTGGATTTTCTTGCCGATGAAGTTGACGTCGTAGTTGCCCGGCCCTGTATAAAGCCCCGGCGAGACGATAATCTCGTCCCAGTGGTTGGCGTCGTTAATTGCCGCCTGGATATTGCTGAAATCCGCAGGGCCATCGTCGTCAACCGTAATGGTTCGTGCCTGCAAAACCTGGCACAATACAAGCATAGAAATCGCGGCTGTCAGGCGCATAGCGGTCCCCTTTCCGGAATGCCTTGTGCTAAGCCCATCCTTTGTCATATTAGACCTCTCTCGCCCCCCCAATTGCTTACAAATAGAATTCTACCGCACTGGTTTAGGAAATGCAAGTGGAAAAAGCGCGGCGCATTAGAAAGCCGGGTTCTCAAGGCGACAAGACCTGGAGAACCCGGCCTGTTTTCAGCGTAGTATAACGATTTACCTGGGTGCGGGGGCCATTTGCGCCGGACGCGATGGCGGGACTGCCCGCGGCTCTTTGCCGACCGGGTACTCGATTTTCGAATTCAGCTTCAGACGCTCGACGTAATCCTGATAGACCTGCTGCTGTTTGCTGTCGCGAAGGAAATCTACTATCTGCTGTTTGGCCTCTGCGAAGGATGTAACGCCTGGCTGTTTGTGCTCTGTGACTTTTATGATGTGGTAGCCGAATTGTGTCTCAACAACCCCGCTGACCTGATTCGGCTCGAGTGCAAAAGCGGCGTCTTCAAAGGGCTTTACCATTTGGCCTTTCGCAAACGACCCGAGGTCGCCGCCTCTGGCCGCCGAGGGGCAGGCCGAGTGCTCCTTGGCAAGCGCGGCAAAATCAGCGCCGCCTTTGACCTGTTTCAGCAGGTCCTCGGTCTTCGCCTTTGCTTTGGCCTTGGCCTGGTTGGGATCCGTGTTCGGGTCGGTCTGCGGCTTTATCAGAATGTGGCTCGCCTTGACCGTCTCCGGCGTATCGAACTCCTGTTTGTGCTCGTCGTAATACGCCTTTGCATCGGCTTCGTTCACGTCAATCTTGCCGCCTGATTCGCCCTCAATTAATTTTTCGTACTGAAGCCCCTTCTTGATTTGGCTCCTGACCTCATCGAATTTCTGTCCCTGGGCTGCAAGCATCTGCTTGAGAGCATCAACGGTAGTGTTCTGGCGAGACGCTATTTCTTCCAGCTTGGCGTCCACATCCTTGTCGGCAACCGTGATATTCGCCGCTTTCACCTTGGCATCGAGGAGCTTTTCGACAATCAGCCGCTCGACCACCTGTTGACGCATCCCGGCCTTGTACGATTCGAGCAGATTCGGCTGGAGGTTCTTGCCCATTCGCTCCAATACCGGCTTCATAACTTCATTTACCTCCGCATCGGTAATGGCTGTGCCGTTGACGGTAACGGCAATATCGGTACCGGCGGTCTTGGAGGCGTTTGCATCGTCTGCTATCGCATTCACATCGGCTGCGCTGACTGCCGCGACGGCAAGGGCAACGCACACTACTGCACCAAACGCCGAGGTTTTCATCAAACTGCTCATCGTACTTCCTTTCGTGATAAAATGTTGGTATAGGGAGTTTAAGCAAAACAAACCCTCAGTATCGCAGAAATCGCCGGTAAAGTCAAATAAAAACTCCTGCCGGCAAAGGGTCAAAAAGCCGCTTTTCGCGGCTGCCTCAGGGACCGGTGCGAGTGACCGTTATGGAATCCGAGGCGGTCAGATTACCCGCAAAGTCATAAGCGTTGAATTGCAGGACATTCGCACCGTAGGCCAGGCCGACGGTGGTGCGCCAGCGGGTCATATCAGGGTCAGGGTCGGGCGGGTCAACCCAGAGAAACGCCGGCTGCGGGTCGTAGCCGGCCAGTTCAAGTGTGCGGATATCTATCCAGCCGTTACCCTCAATCACAACCGATGAAGCCGAAGTGGAAAAATTATTGCCGTTGTTGGTAATAATCTCAAACGCGACATGGGCGGGCAACTGCGTCGTCATAATCCAGTCGGCCCTGTCTATCTGGAAGTCGAGGTAGTAATTGACATAATCCTCTTCGGGGATAAGCGCCCCGAAATGCTGCGCCCAGCTTGTCAGATAGTCGGCGTTGACGACCGTTGTCAGTATGTCGTACAGATGCCCATAATACAGCCGCCTGTACCTGCGGTCGTTTACGTCCGCGAACAGCTTCGCATTCAATGAGTCGCACGCCCTGATTCTGTAGAACCCCCCTGTCTCGAACAAAAAATCATTGTCCCAGGGCAGGAAACATATCTTGTTGTCTGAAGGTCTTATAAAGAAGTAATGGTTGTGCGGCGTATTCGAACCGAAATAGTTGTCGAAGCTGCTTATTATGGTCGTCCAGGCGTATGCCCTCATCCACTGGTCCAAGTCGAGCATCTGCTCCGCCTGGGCGATGAAGGCGGGGCCGGTCAGCTCGAACATATTCGCCATCTGGATAATCCGGCTGAAGTCGTCGCTGTCGCGGTTGCTGCGGACAAGATATATCTGCCTGTAATAGTCGCCGTTATCGCCGAGATAATCAATCGGCGGCACGGGATAATACGCGGTGGCGTAATTCAAGAGGTCTTTTGGGCTTTCCACGTTGCCGTCTATTGTAACCCTTGGGTAATAGATAAGTTCGTGCTTGAAAATCATACCGTCGCTGCCGTCCTCATAAAATGAATCGAGATAACGATTGTTGTAATGCCCGATTTGCAATTGCGCGTGGTTGGCGCCGTTGGAGTCGGGCGGAATGAACTGGCACAGGTCGTCATACTGCGTGGCAACGCCGCCGATGCGATTCATAATATGCTTGGTGAAAATTTCTCTCGTACGATGCTCAGGGTCGCAGTCGATGAGGAAGCCACAACCAGCCGACGCAGCCCGGTCGATCGTCAAACTCTCTGTTACGCCACGGAAGAGCTTATCAGCGGCAAACTCGACCTTATAGCCCTTGCGGTATATGTCGGGGCTGCCCCGGCTGTAGAGCGAACCCTTGAAGCACACGCCGACATCATAGAATGGCTGGTTTTCGTCATAAATGACCGTTGCGCCGTAGAGGTCGTCGGTATAAGTGTTCCAAATCTGGTTGAGTGCGGCAAAATCCTCATCGTTCATAATGATTCGGAAGTTGTGCAAACCCGTGCTGGTCGCCTTGCCATCCTTGACCTTGTAAAGTGCACGAGAACTTGCGCCGGCTGCCGGATACGTGGATGTTGCGCTAAGAGTGTCGGTCGCCTGGATGTAGAACTGGACAATCGTTCTGGCGGGTTGGGCATCAATAATTGCGATATAGCGGCCGTCGCCCTGATGAGTCATATTTTTGTTGCTCCAGGAGCCGGCACCGATTCTGTAGTAAAGCTTGACAGAGTTGATTCCGTCCGGGTCCTTAACAACTGTGGTGACAGTGACGGACTGGCCGGAGGTCGGGACGACCGGGCTGTGAGCAAGATAGTTGTACGTAGGCCCGATGTTGGATTGATAACAGGAATTTCGCGCACCGGGCGTGCCGTTAAATTGATTCGGGTCAATCAGCATCGTTTTCGGGATTCTATTGAAATACAGACGAGTATTCAGGCGTGGGTTGCCTGCAAGCCATTTGGCGCGGAAGGAGACCTTGTATAGATTCCCGTTGATTGTCTGTCTGTCGCCTGCGATGGTTGTCTCGGCGTGGTTATAGATTTGCTCTGCCTGGCCGGTCGCCACAAGGTCGAGGACGTGATTGGCGGGGTTGTTCGGGTCGATGACAACCTGGCTGTGCGAGTGATTGCCGCCCAGGCGCCAGTACGCCGCATTCGGCTCAAATGTCTGGTTCTGGATAAACTGGACGCGTGTCCCGCACGGGTCCTCAAGGACATTCACGTCGTCGATGAGTATCTCGCCGGCGTCAAGCAGGCCCATAATGAACTCATTCCACTGGGCATCAGGCCCAACGCTTGCGGCGGCGGTTGCCTGGTACGTGTATGTCTTCCAACTGGTCTTTTGGCGTTCATTGCTGTCCGCCCAGGCCTCGGGTCTTGTATTGTCGGCGTCGGGGTCTTTTAATTCGATCGATGAGCCGCCGCCGTCGGCGTAGGCCGGCCAGGGCTTGCCATCGCAATATCGCACTTCGTCAATAAGAGCATTGACATCGTTGTACAGTCGAATACGGTCGGTGCCATTGGCCAGTTTCCCGGTGAAGTTGCCTTTGATTTTGGAGGTTATGGCCGGGTACTTTGCTTTCAGGGCGTTGCCGTCGCTGGAGACGATAAGATAGTCGCCTGCTGCTATTGTCGTCACCGATGGGAACTTGAACTGAACAGCGTCGGCTAATCGCCAGTTAGACAAGATGACGGTCCAGCCGCTGCGATTGTACAATTCAATCCATTCCTCATTTGAGTCAGCGTAGGGTTCCCACGTCGGCTGGTGGTGATACATAATCTCGTTTATGACGATGCTGCCCGCGGTATGCGTGCCGGTCGGAATGACGATGCTGCCTGCAAGGCCGTTGTCTGTGCCGGCTGTGCCGTTGATTTGGGAGCTTGCCTTCCAGTTCTCCGCCGGCCAAGTGGCGCTGTTGGGGTCGATTTTAGCTAACGTCCGGCCGCTGCCGTCAGGCACACTGTTCCAGTCGCCTTCATCGTCGTACCGGAGCACGTCCATCACACGTCCACTGTTGTCGCGCAGACATACTTTCTCGCCGCCGTTGGATAGCCGTCCTTCGTATGGGCCGATCGCCCCTGAATAACCGGTCTCGGCGTGCAGGTCATTCGGCGACGCTGCGACAACAAGATACCCCCAGCCGGGAATCACCGTGCCGGAGGGAAACTCATAGTGAATGCCGTCCGTGACGGACCAGCCGGAAAGGTCGATATTGACCGCCATCTGGTTGTGAAGCTCGACCCATTCGAGCGTGATGTCATTGACCGGGTTGTTGTACATAATCTCATTGAAGACGACCACGCAGTCGCCCTGGTCTGCATTAACCCAGTTAATCGCCTCGGAGTAGGCGTTCTCTTCGCCGGGCGTCGGCAGAGAGGACAATAACCAGTTGGCCGCCGCATCCGGCCACCTGCCGCAGGATTGGTCCTGGTCCTGTGGGCCAAAAGTTACACTGTCAACAACGGTTGTTCCGTTGAATCTGACAAGGCCCGCCTGTTCGCCGTCGGCGCCGAGGCCAAAGCCCACGTGTGTGGGGCCGTCGCCGGTATCGTTGTCCGCCCAGAGCAGTAGAAAACCGTAGGGAGGTATCGATGTCTGCGATGGGACGATATCAGGGATTCGCCACTTGTCCAGGTCATTAAGGTCATCGGTTACATACAACCCGCCGACGTCGGCTGTTATGGGGCTATTGTTATAGATTTCAATCCAGTCGTCGTAGTCGCCCTGCGGGTCGGCGATGGTCGCCTCGTTGTCGGCCTGAACCTCATTTATGACAAGCTGGACATCGCTGCAGGTCTTGCGCCAGTTGGCCGCCAGAATCGCCAAGTCTGTAAAATCAATGCCGCTTACGCCGTCTAAGTCAGCGCAGTTGCCGTCCGAGCAGCCGGTATTGAGCCACTGGTTGCACAACAGGTCGATATCGAGCCAGTTGACGGCGCAATCCTCGTTAAGGTCGCCTGATGGTTTTCCCCATCCGCTCGCATACCCGGCAAGAAACACAGTGAGCAATAGCGTGGTTTGCAGGAATTGCGTCTTATCAAGTGCTTTCAAAACCCATCCTCATCACAGGGCCAGAGTGTGCCCAAAAGTCATCTTCGGCTGTGCTTCTCACAGAATCCGACCGTACAGATTATCTTACCATATTGACGCGGTCTGGTCAATATGCACCAGCGGGAATAACCCTCCCAGACGAAGACAATACCCTGTGGCGCGGCTACCCGAGGTGTATTTCGACGTTGACAATGCTACCCTGTTTGAATGCCTCGACGACATTGCCGGGCTTTTCTTTGCCGTTGACGAGCATTTTCTTGACGCCGCGCATTACCCCTTCAGGATTCGAGACCTTTATCTGATAGGTTGCACCTCGGAATCTGCGTGTTACAGCGAACTTTTTCCAGTCCGGCGGAACGCAGGGGTCTATCCTGAGCCCGTCCAATTCGGCTCTCACGCCGAGGATGTATTGCGAAAGTGCCACAAAGCTCCATGATGCGGTTCCTGTCAGCCACGAGTTTTTGGCCTCCCCAGGCGAGGCACTATCGTGCCCTGCTATCGTCTGTGCGAAGCAATAAGGCTCGCACTTGTAGTTGTCGGCAGCGTCTTCTTTGGTGCTTGGGCAGATTCGCCTGTAAAGCTCCCACGCCTTGTCCCCGCGACCGACAATGGTTTCCGCAATGATGACCCAGGTGTTGTTGTGACAGAATACGCTGGCGTTTTCTTTGTAGCCCGGCGGATACGATGTAATTTCGCCCAGACGGTCCTCATATTTTGTAAAAGCCGGCTGCTGGAGCACCATTCCATTTTCGTCGGCCAGGTACTGCCAGGCGCTATCGAGGGCGGTTACGGCCTTGCCGTCATTTAGGCCAATCCCCGCCATTACGCCCCAGCCCTGCGTCTCGATAAATATCTTTCCTTCGTTGCATACCCTTGAGCCAACCAACTGCCCGAAATGGTCGTATGCCCGGATGAACCACTTGCCGTCCCAGCCGTGTTTGAGGATGGCCTGGCGCATCGTCTCGGCCTTATGAGCATATTCGCCCGCCTTGTCTTTCTGACCAAGGCGCTCAAGCATCGCAATCATCTCTTTGGCAGCATATACAAAGAGCTGCGCGACCATAACCGACTCCGCCTT
>CAYGVZ010000167.1:0-6791 GCA_964353475.1 uncultured Pirellulales bacterium
CAGGCGGATTGAAATCTGGAGCGCAAAGTGCTCGCGCAGAAATTGCGACTGGCCGTATATCCAGGGATAAATCGTCTGGACCACAAACAGATAAATTATGAAGACGACAAAGAACCGCCTGTCGAGGGGGGTTCTGCGCTCGGCAGAGTCGTCGCATTTGGTGCTATTGCCTATCTGCGCCGTTGCAGGGGTCATCATAAAAAACCCGCCGGTGCGGGATTGCACCGGCGGGTCATTTGCATCTCTCGAAATTATGCGGTTAGTTCCAGACCTTGAGGCCTGCAACTGCCTTGCCGTCTGAGCCGACTATGCGGCACATAAACTGGTATTCGCCCCAGTCCTGGTCAACCTTGAGCAGAATGAGGTTCATACCCTTGTTGAGTTTTACCTTGTGCGTTTCCTGGTCCATCTCTGCGCTGCGATACTCGTGGACGACGGCGACTTCCTTGCCGTTCACCCAGAGCTTGTAGCCGTCATCGGAGCCCAGACGAAGCTCGACGTCCTTGTCGGCGTCCGCTTCAATCCAGCAGGCGGCGTAGCAGAGAATATCTTCGGCGTTGTATTCGAGCTTGAGATGCTCAACTGCGAAGAAGCTGATTTCGGTGTAGGTCGAGATGTACTGCTGCCACTTCAGGGCTTTGCCGTTCGGGTCCTTGACTTCCTTGCCGTTGCTGGGGACATAGGCGGCCTCTCCGCCGAGGTAATCGACGTTGAAGCCCTTGTTGTCAGGACGTTCCCCGGGATTCGGGAAGGGCCCTATGATGAGCCAGTGAGTGATGAAGCCGGGCTCATCCATCCAGTTGGCGGTGAAGCCAAAGGGGCCGAGCGTCTGGGCCTTGCCTGCGGCTGGGGCGGCAGGGGCAGCGGGAGCAGCAGGTTTAGGTGCTGGGGCGGCCGGTGCCGCGGCTGGTGCTGCCTTTACAGCAGCCGGTTTTGCCGGCTCTACCTTTGCCTTGTCGCAGGTCGCCTGGCTTTCACAGCCAGCGATAATTGCGCCGAGGGCAACGAGGCAGAGCAGGGCAATGAGAGTACGGAAGTGACTTTTGCTCATAACACAACTCCTTTCTGGTTAGATTGATACAACAACCTTGTCGTTACCGGTTAAAGAAACCCGACGTATCGGGATTCATAATCGGCTGGTAGGATAACAATCCCCCCGGCCAAGTGCAAGAGTTTTTTTAGGGGTTTTCTATCACTACGAAACTATGAAAGCCAGGCCTTGATGTGGGCGGTATAATCCGCCCTTGGCGGACAAGGTTCGGTCCCGATGTATCAGGACTCAGGGCAGGCCCTTCGACCCGCCGCGGCGGGCTCAGGGCAGGCCCTTCGACATTGCTCAGGGCAGGCGCCAGTTGGAGGCGAGGAGGGCGAAGTCGCGGAGGGTGATTTTCTTGTCGTTGTTGAAGTCGGGCCAGCCGACGATTTGCTCGTCCGGCCAGTAGTCGGCAAACAATCCGAGGTCGAAGAGATTGACAACGCCGTTGTCGTCCATATCGCCGGTGATGGTGATGTAGTAGTTCATCATAGTTTGCTCGGCGGGTTTAAGATGTGGGGTATGTCCCTTGTCGGTGGGGCCGCCTGCGCTGGGGTTTATTTCCCACATCCACCAGAAGACGCCTGCCCACCAGCTCTTCGGGCTGCACTGCGAGAGGAGGGCTTCGTAGCAGTCGGCCTGTTCGTTGAGGTCAACAGGAGCGGAGCCGGGGCCTGCCCAGGGCTGGCGGTTTGCGCCGTCGAAGCTGCCGTACCCGACCTCAGTGAAGATGACTTTCCTGGTCGGCCAGTAGGTGTTGTGCCAGGCCTGAATGGAGTTGATGCGGTTGTTCCAGGCGGTCTTCAGTTCATTTAAGGTGGGGTCGTTTTTGCTCGTGAGCGGCCAGTATGCATCGATGCCGATGTAGTCGAGGGCGTCCCACCACTGGACGACCGACTCGTTGCCCCAGTTGGCGGCATAGACGATTGGGCCGGAGTAGTGGGTTCGGACGTCGTTTGCGACGGAGCGCCAGGACGCAGCACAGGGGTCGGTGGTTACCAGCTCACAGCCGATGCAGAGCAGTTCGACGTTCTTGGATTGAGCGATGTCTGCCCAGTAGTTGATGAAGGTGTGGTATTCGGTGAACCAGGCGGGGGAGGGTATGATGTCACCGCGCCAGTGGTTTGTGTCCTTGACATCGACGTTGGGCTTGAGCATTACCTTCATACCCAGTTCATGGCAGCGGTCAATGGCGTGCATAACGGACTGCTGGGTTGCTGAATACCGGGTGTAATCGGGATTTATGTCGTTTGATTCGATGGTATCCTGAAACCAGAAGACGTTGACGGCGACCCAGGTGCAGCCGGCGGTTTTCGCGTTGGCGAGCGACTGGTCTGAGCCGGGGGTGGAGTACATATCGGAGGGCCACCAGCCGGCATAATTCACCCCTTTAAATTCTATGGCACGGCAGGCGGAGGCCGCGGTTATGCAAATCAGTGTGATAAGGGCAATCGATGCCGGATGTTTCTTCATTGCCTGCTCCTTTCAGAGGCCGGGCGGTTTTCACGTTCCAGTTGAATCGCCTGTGCCGGGGTTGATGTGTTGGAGCATAATCTGGAGGTCGGCGCTGTCGATTGAGCCGTCGGAGTTTATGTCGCCGAGCAGATAGGCGTTGGGGTTTTCGATGTATGCGAGGATATTGTCGAGCAGGATAATGGCATCTGCGATGGTAACTTCTGTATCGGAGTCCAGGTCAAGTGAGAGCGTGTCGTCGCGTTTTGGCTGCGGCGAAACGTTCCACGCGAGGGCGCAGGTCGCCGCGACGCCGGGGGGGGCTGAATAGGAGATAATAATTTCGTAGTCGGTGTAATTGGGGTCAGTCGGATGGTGGATGTGTTCGAGGTTATCGACGGGGCTGTCGCTGTAATCGAGCAGATAGTCATAATCCGGATTGTTTGTATCAACGGCCCAGAGCTCAAGGCGGAGGTTTGCGTCCTTTTCGCCTTGTGCTGCGAAGGGGTAGAAGTCGCCGTAGTTCTTGTTCCAGCAGACGGTGGCGGTTATGAATTTGTCGGCCGGGGCGGTGATTTTGATTGTATGAATAGCGGCGGGGAAGGTATTGGGGTCGAGTTGTCTTATGTCCCAACCGGTGAGGTTGGAGTCGCCGGGCGGACTGGAACCTGCGATAAGCTGGAAGTAAGCATCGACTGCATTAAGCAGACCGGCCCCCTGCACGTAGTCGAGAGGCACAACGTGGTCGTCATCTTTTGTGAGTCGGCCTTTGTGCCAGTAGGGCAGCTTTGTGGCGGAGTTAAGAAGGACGGCCTTGACCAGACAATTGCCGCCATCGTGAGAATTCGCGGCCTGAAGAGCGGGGTCCTGCGACGCCTCCTGGATAAGCAGTGCAGCGGTTCCGGCGACGATGGGAGCGGCGAAGCTGGACCAGTCGCCGCTGGTGCGGTAGCGATTTGGTTCGGCGATGTCTGCAACAAGGCAGTTGCCTGGTGCGACGATATCCGGTTTGCAACGGCCGTCGGAGGTGGGGCCTGCGCTTGAGCTGCGCGGATGAGCAAGTGTGAAGCGGCTGAGCGAGTCGCCCGGATTGTCGGAGGTTATGGAATTCACTACCCCGACGCCGATGACGTTTGTGCCGGCTGCAGGATAGAGAACGGGGTCGGAAGCGTTGGCGCCGTTGCCTACGGCCGCGACTATGACAAGCCCGTATCGCTGGGCCATTGAATCAATGCCGCGAGTCCACCAGTCCTCGAATTGAGTTCCAAAACTGGCGGTGATGACGTTGGCTTCGGGTGGATTATTCGTAAGCACGTTGTTGGTGAGAAAATGCCAGAACTCATAGATAGATGCGTGAGCATCCGGCGCAACGCCGCGGTAATGGAGCTGCCCGAGCGAATCGTGGAGGGCGTTACCATCGCGTCCGAAGAGAATAGAACAGACGGCGGTGGTATGCAGTGAGGCAGCGGGGAGGGGTGGTGCGTTATCGTGGAAGGTGAAGGCGGAGTCGGCGAAGCAGGTGTGAGTAAGGTCGGGGCGGTAATCGTTTTGCGGCAGGCCGTCGAGGTAGGTGGCGCTTCTGGAGATGACGGCGACGGTGACGCCGGTACCCGTAAGCTGCGGCTGCATATCTGAGAGTTGATACAGGCCGACAAAATTGAGCGCCTGGGGGTGGACAATGGCCGGCACAGGGGCTTGCTGTGCGAGGGCAACGGCGGCCCACTGCGTGGATAGTGCCGTTAATAGCAGGCACACAGCCAACGGTTTTATCGGACTGCGTGGCAAGTCCTGCCTCCAAAAACAACCGCCGCGTTGTCGGTGTACGGGTCTTTTCTGACGGCGGACGCGAAAAGAGCCGCAGGGTGGGCTGAAAATACGGTTGCGACACAGCCGGATGTCATCCCACAAACTGTCTGTATGATACCACACAGGGGCGGTATTTTCAAGCGAATTAACGGCCAAATGGTACGGTTCGGATTCATTGTTTACCTGCTATTTTTCGGCAAGAACAGGGCCGCAGGACGAGAAAATAGCAAAAAAAGCGGGAGGCGGTGGCGTGAATTGGTAGGTCTTAGTGACGAATCTTGGTGGCAAATGAGGAAGGTGAACGGGTAAAGGCGGCGGTCAGGTGTGGAGAGGGGTAAGGATGATGTTGCGAAATAGAAACAGGTGTGCCATAGGTGTGTCACAGTGTTGGCGGCGGCAGAGGGCGGGGTTGGAATGAGAAGAGATTAAAACAAAAATTTTTGTGATTTTGCAGATTTTCTTGTTGACAAAATGGGAAGGAACACAATAATGGCAAAAGCAAGATAAAGTTATTGGAGAGGAACCAGGGTAATGGAAATTGGGTACACATCTTCAAGCACGTCAAAAACAGGCGGTACCGGAGGTACGTCGATTCAAGGGCAGAACAAGAGGCGGGAGGTTTCCTGTGCTCTATTTCGCAGAGGTTTAGGAGGTGCAGATAATGCGCGCGGTTATTGTCGATAGGCACGCGGTTATTGGGTGTCTTTTGTTATTGTTGCCTGCGGTTTGCCTGGGGGACACGGCCGGCGACCTTGAACAGGCGAAGACGAACGTGATTTCGCTGATTCGGTCGGGGGATATAGCCGGGGCATCTGTGGCGATTGACAGTGTGATTGCGGGAATACCCGACGGCGAGCTGAAGAGGCAAGCGATAGTCGATATTGCGGGCGTTTTTAAGGAAGCAAAAGAATACGGCAAGACGATTGAATTATGCCGCTACGTGCTGGCGCAGTGGCCCAAGACGAACCAGGCGATGTGGAGTCAGATGCATATTGCGTGGTCATACGCGGTGATGGGGCAGTTGAGTGCGGCCGAGGCGGAGACGGAGACGCTGATTGCCCAGTACGCGGACAATCCTGATTTGCCCTGGGCGATTCACGTTATGGCAGAGGTCCATTTGTGGGGGATGAACTACGCGAGGGCCGAGGAGCTTTACGAACTGATAGTAAAGCAGCATCCTGATAGTCCCTGGGCGCAGAAGGCGAGATTCGGGCTGGCCAAGGCGGAGGTGCTGTCGCTGATACAGGCGCGTGATTTCGAGAAGGCGGGCAGGATGCTGGAGAGGATGCGGACGGATTTTGCGACAGAGGCGGGGATGCCGGAGATACTTAGAGCGATAGCGGACAATTACAAATGGGCCGAACAATATGAGGAGGCGGAACGGCTGTACCAGGAGCTGGCAAGACAGAGTATAGGCGACGCGAACAAGCCCAAGCTGGATATAGCCGTGCGGAAGGTAAAGATAATGGCGCTCATCGAGTCAGGTCGAAACGGCGAGGCCCAAGAGGCGATAACGGCGCTGACGACGGATTTTGCCGGGCAGGGGGACGTGGCGGAGACGGTTTACTGGTTTGGACGAAGGCATGAGTGGTCGGGTCGGTATGATTTGGCTGCGGGCGTTTATCAGCAGTTGGTGGCCCTGTATCCGGAGAACGGTTTTGCGCGGATGGCACGGCTGGACCTGGCAAAGGGAAAGATTCTCACGGTGTTGCAGTCGGGGGAGAATCGTCGAATACTCCGGGCTGTTGACCGGCTTATCACTGATTATCCGCAGGACTCGTACCTGAGGGTAATAGCGGCTGTTCTGGAACAGCGACGGCAGGTGGTCGCGGCGTCGGAGGCAGAGGCAACGTATCTGGCCAAGATGGTTGAGGCGTGGGAGCAGGTACTGGATGCCAATCCGTCTTCATCGATGTTTGCTGCGTGGGGTTATCATCTTGCCGGTGAATGCTGTCGCAGCGGGCTGAATGACCAGGGGCGGGCGGCAAGGAATTATGAAAAGGTCGTCGGTCAGTGGCCGCAGTACCGCTATGCCGGCGATGCGATGTCTGCTGCGGCGGGCTGCTACGAGGCGATGAAACAGACAGGCGCCCTGTCGCAAGCCGAGGCAGACGCAAAGATAGAGCAGGCATATACTATTATAGCCGAGAAATACCCCGATTGTGCGTCTGCGCGCCGTGCGTTCAGTGAGGTCGGCTGGTACGGTTTCAAGCGCGGCGACTGGGCGAAGGCGGCGGAGAATTTCGAAAAGGCGCTGCAACTGTACCCCAAGGGGCGTCGTCCCGCGCAGATATTGTATCCGCTGGGGCGGGCGTATGAGGAGACGGGACAAATAGACAAGGCGGCGAAGGTTTATAAGGAGTTTATCGATTCGGTCAGCACGGAGGACCCGCGTGCAGAAAAGGTGAAAGGCCGGCTGCAGGAGATGTCAGGGCAGGACGGCAGCAATTAGTTGCCGGTTTAGAGGAGGTTGGCTGTGAAGGTTTGTAGTGGTCGAAAT
>CAYGVZ010000168.1:0-6754 GCA_964353475.1 uncultured Pirellulales bacterium
TCCTTGTAAAATTAGTATATAACGGCACTCTGGACTGCAATACACCAAACCATTTACTATTATCATTTCCTTACCCAGCTTACACGTTTGGCTCACAGTTGGAGTTTATGACAGCTCAGCAAGTGAATGTAAACGACCCTAATGTATGGGACGGTCCAGTATATAGTGTTGATTCTGTAATAAACCAAAACAGCGGAAATATGAATTTGAAGACTGCTCAGCAGGGTTCTTATAGCCCAACTCAACCGTATGCAGTTATCAGGATTGATTTTAATAGATTATTGGCAGACCTTGATGACAGCAATGAAGTTAATCTTGCGGATTATGCTATTTTGGCGAATGACTGGGGTAAAACTTATGATGCAAATCACCCGGAGAATACCAGTGCTGCTGACATTTCTGGCCCAAATGGAGTGCCGGATATGATAGTTGATACTTATGACTTAGCAAAGTTTGTCGAGCAGTGGCTGATGACAGTTGATGATATTCCGTTTGTCAGCAAAGCAGAGCAGGCAATTAGGCCGATTATTATGCAGCGTGAATACATGAATTCACCGCTATACCAGAAACAAAGAGAAGAGTTCTAAATCTGGGGACACCATACTCATTTCATTACCACTTGCAAAGAGCATGTGCCGGACGGCATATTGAAAGGCAAATGTGTTCTTCTCTCGCGCCCGCATCTTGCGGCCTTAAGTCGCCACTATATCCCCAAACTCAAAACAAAAGCAAGTGTTTTTCTTCACCACCCACTGCCTACGACTTGCAGGGGCAGGCAAGCCCCCGAAAACACAAAGATTTTGCTCTGTTTCTTTTAAACAATCCCCCCTCGGTCCGCCGGGGGGACGGCGGCGCAAGCCGTGGCTCGCGCCACGTGTCAATCTTTGTACCTGTCCTGAGCATTAGTCGAAGGAATCCGTGGTTGCTTTTTTGTGCCTCTTCGCGGCCAAATAAATCAGTGTAAATCCCCCCTCGGTCCGCCAGGGGACGGCGTGCGCCGGGTGGCAAGGCCACGTGTTAATCCGTGTCTAAGAATCTCTGCCCGCCCTGCGGGGATTATGGCTGCTGGGGCTGGGCGGGATGATGGATGCGTTTGCGCATATCAACAGGGTCGTTGGAGTAGTTGATGGCGGCGTCGTAGGTAATCTCGCCCGCTTCATACATCTCCAGAAGCGAATCATCCATAAGGTGCATCCCCTGCTTGCGGCCCATCTGAATCACGTTGACTAACATATGCAGTTGATGGTCCCGGATGTGCTTGCGTGCCGCGGCGTTGACGATGAGCAGCTCGGTCGCCAGAAATCGGCGCTTCTTGTCGGCCGATGGGATGAGCCGCTGGGCAACCACCCCCATCAGACAATTCGCCAATTGCGCGAAGACCTGCGGCTGCTGGTTCTCCGGGAATACCGCCACGATTCGCTCCACCGTCTGAAGCGTATTGGGCGTATGGCAGGTGGCGATGACCAGATGCCCCGTCTCAGCCGCAATCAGAGCAGTGGCGGTCGTGTCGAGGTCTCGCATCTCGCCGATACATATCACGTCCGGGTCCTGCCGCAGCACGTGAATCAGCGCGCTGCCGAACGATTTGACGTCCGTGTAAAGCTCCTGCTGGATGATGACGGCCCGCTTCGGGTGGTGGATGTATTCAACGGGGTCTTCAATCGAGATTATTTTGCACCGCCGCTCGCTGTTTATCAGGTCCGTCATATAATTAAGAGTAGTCGTCTTGCCGCTGCCGGTCGGCCCCGTCACCAGCACAAGCCCGCCGGCGTGGCGGGTGAATTCCTCGATTCGCTCGGGCAGGCGCAGCTCAGCGCGTGTCCTGATGTGCTCCATCACGGGGCGAATCGCCATTTCCGGGTTGCCGTCCCGATAGTAAATCGATACCCTGAATCTGCCAAGTTTATCATCTGTAATCGAGCAGCACAGTTGCCAGTCGCGTTTGAAAACCGCCTGCTGTTCATCATTGAGCATCCCCAAACTCATCCGTGCCGTATCATCCTTTGCCAGGGCCGGCATATCAGCCAGAATTATCTCTCCGCTGATTCGAAACAACGGCGGCAGACCCGCCACAATGTGAATATCCGAGGCGTTCTCTCTCCTTGCCGCCGCAAGCAGCCGCTGCATCTCCGCCGTTATTGCCATAGCTCAACCTCCGAAGATTCTTTTGAGGAAGCCGCCCTTGCGGCATTGCTTAAGCGCCCTTTTCGCCGGCGCCCAATCGGGTTGCAGCTTCACCGCCTGTTCGAGCGTGACGACCGCCTCAGGTCGGCCAAGTTTCGCCTGGCAGCAGCCAAGCTCATACCACGCAAGAGCCGACTTGGGCAAATCGTCAACCGCACTTCGCAGATATTGAAGGGCGGCGCCGTAATCGCCTTTCTTGCTCAGCAGCCGACCCGCCAACAGGCGAATCGTCGCCGCTTCGTTGCCCGCAAGCGAGACGGCCTTGCTTATGCAATTCTCCGCTACCTGGCTCTTGCGACTCAGCATTACCTCAGCGCGGGCAAGCCAGACCAGGGATGTGGTATTGTCCTTCGAGACGGAATTATCCGAATATGCAACTGCCTTTTCCATTTTCCCGTCGCGCGCCATAGCGATTGCTTTTACAGCCAGCAGTTCCGGATGCTCCGGGAACATCTCCAGCGCCTTATCGACCCAGACCGCCGCCTCTTTGTATTCCGCCAGCTCGATTAGCATAAGAACCTGTCCCAGCCAGCCGGGATAAAACGCGCTGTCCTGCTCAAGCGCCCGCGAATAGTTGCGAAGCGCCAGCTCAAAATCCCCCGCCAGCCAGTATCGCACGGCCTGGTCGCGGAAATACTCGGCGTCCCGGATTTGCTCGCCGCCGCCCCGCTGGGGCCCGTCGCCCTCACGCCTTTCTCCAAATTCGAGTTTTGAAAATCGCTTCATTCCGCCTCTTTGATGAAGCCGCGTCTGTTGACCGGCAGCCACTTCATAATCGCAATCGCTTCAAGCCGGTCTTTACCAAGAACGCAGGTGCGTTCGATGTCCGCAGCGGCAACGTTCCTGCCCTGAGTGAACACCCTGTATTCGCTGCTGATAAAGTAACGGCTTGGCGCGATTGTAATGACAAATCCCCTGCCACGCAACCAGTTGGGGACGGGATACACGTTCGGGTCGAGCGCCCGACCATTAACGTGAAAGATATTGCCGGCCAGCCGGATTTCCTCGCCGGGCAGACCCACAACTTCCGCCATCATATAGTTGCTCATTATATCCAGGCCTCTCCGTCCGGTCTCTTGAAGCCGCGTCAACGCCAGACACCCGCGAGGCAACGCCTTACTATTGGCCAGCGACCGCCGAGCCAACAGGCAATCGCCCGGCTCGATTTTGTACTGCGGGATGGTCAAGCTCGTGTAGCCCCATACAAAATCGGCAAATGCAAACGTGCGGATGCCCCAGTAAAAAAACGCTACCGCAACAATCAATAACACCAGACCCATTAATTTCTCGTATATCTCATCCAGCAGTTTATGCAGCGTATGCGCAAAGGCCATCCAGGCGTGCAGGCCGACCGCTAATCCCAACAGGACATAGCCCATCCTGCTGCCATACAGAAATATCCCCACAGTGAACGCGACCAGCCAGCCGGGAAGGTACCACCGTATCTCTCTGAATCGCCCGGCGACAAGCTGCGCCAGACCCGGGACTATAGAAAGGACAAGACCGACAACAAGCTCACGCGCCCGAATCGCCGTCTCGTCCGATACGCGACCGGTAACATCGGGAATGATTCCCAGCAGTCGCAGCCGCCGCACCACCGCGCGAAACGGCCTCTTCCACCACGCCATTCGCGGCGGATTGACGTCAACAAAAACCTGCCCCCCTTCCAGAACAGAGCCGCATCGAACACATCTGTCCTGTCCCGGCACATTCTGGAAATGACATCTCAAACATTGCATCGTCTGTCAGTTCTTTGTCCTCAGCTCCTGTTGCAGATTTATCTTTGTCTTCACCTCCGGCTCGTAATACTCGCTGGTGAGCTGCTGGCTCTTGATTCTGCCTACCACCTGCGCAAGCCACTTGGCGTACTCGATACAGGCCTTGCCTTTCGCGCCTTTGACGTGAACTTTGACCTCGCCCGTTTTGTCTATCGTTATTTCGACCTCGTGTCCCGCCATATCAGTCCACCCACCGCCGCACCTGAATGCGGATGCTCTGGTCCTTCATAACCTCTTCGTTCACAACCTGGAAACCCTTGCTTTTTAATTCGCTCGCCACGCGATTATAGACGAAACATTGCGTCATTTTTTCCACGAATTCATCCGCCATTTGCTCCAGCTCCGCCTTCGTCCGTCCCTTCGCTTTTGCGCACACCTTGCATCGCCCGCGCTCGTCCCGGCTTATCCTCAACTCAATGTCTCCTTTAACGAGGATGATTTCCTTGTCCGTCGCCAAATTCTCAACAAGCACCTTTCCTTCCACTTCAACTTCCACCTGCTGCTCCACCTGTCCCTGCTCTTGTTCGGCGTGCTGTTTTACCGACTCCTTGACTAACAGCCCAAGCGCAGCCGCTGCGCCCGCCACCGCAGCGCTGATTGCAGGCCAGCCGCCTATGATTATAGGCGCCAGAATCACCACTGTGCTCATTTTCGCCTCCTTCGCGCAATAACGCCTCTCTTATATCTCCAGTTTCCGTCTGTCAGCCCCAGGTTCCGCCCCAAGTTCGGCGCTTGTCGCAGACCTCGCCCGGCCTTCCGCCCAGTGCCGCAGCGCCTCCACGTCCTCACTCATCGTTTTCGATAAAGGCACGGTCTGTCGTACGCTCTTCAGCAGCCGGTCAGTCGTCATCGCCTGCTTCTCGTAGAAGCTGTCGAACATCGCGCTTATGACCACCTCTTCAATCTCCGCCCCGCTGTATCCAGCCGCTGCCTGCGCAACAGCATCGAGGTCAAACGAAGCAGGGTCGAGGTTGCGTTTGGACAGGTGTATCTGAAAAATCTCTCTCCGCTCCGCGAAGACGGGCAAATCCACAAAAAATATCTCGTCAAACCGGCCTTTGCGCAGTAGCTCCGGCGGCAGCATAGTAACGTCATTTGCGGTCGCCACCACAAACACCGGCTTGCTCTTTTCCGACAGCCACGTCAAAAATGTCCCGAACACCCTCGCGCTCGTCCCGCTGTCGGTCGCGTCCCCGCTGCCGCGGCTACCGCGAAACGCCTTGTCGATTTCGTCTATCCAGAATACTACCGGCGCCACCGACTCGGCCACCTTTATCGCCCTGCGGACGTTTTGCTCGCTTGAACCCACAAGAGACCCGAATACCCTGCCTACGTCAAATCGCAGAAGCGGCAGTTGCCACGTGTTGCTTAGCGTCTTTGCCATCAAGCTCTTGCCGCACCCCTGCACCCCTAACAGCAGCACCCCCTTCGGAGCGGGCAGCCCGTACTTCCTCGCCTGGTCACTGAATGCCACCGACCGCTTCAGCAGCCAGCTCTTCATCGCATCCAGCCCGCCCACTGAACGCAGGTCTTCTTCGGCGTCGTAATACTCCAGCAGGCCGCTCTTGCGGATAATCTGCCTCTTCTCGCTGTGTATAACGTCCAAACTCTTCTCACTCAGGCAGCGATGCTCGACAAGCGTTTTTGCCAGGACGTTCTCCGCCTCGGTCAGCGTCAGTCCCAGTAACGCCCGTATAATCTGCTCCCGCGTTCTCGCATCAATATTCACGTTGAGCTTGGGGTTGTCCTTGACCTCTTCCACAATACGTCCCACAAGGGCCGCAAAATCGTTCTCTCCCGGCAGGTCAAAGTCGATTACCGTAAGGTCTTTCTCAAGCTCCGCAGGCATCTCGAAAATCGGGCTTGTGATTACTATTGTCTTGTACGTGTTCTGCATCGTGGATGAAACCTCGCGCAGCCGCCGGATAACCGCCATATTCTGTCCCTTGATGAACGGATGAAAATCCTTCAGCACGTACAGCGCCGGCTCCACGTGCTCGCTGATATTGTCGAGGGCGACCAGGGGGTCCGGCGTCGCAGTATCGCGGTGCTGCTGCGACTGGATGCTCGTCCCAGCCGCGACAAGGCCTGTCGTGACGGACCATTCGAATACGCGTTTGCCCAGCCGTGATGCAATCCGTACCACCTGGCTGAGCAGCCGCTGCTCCTCCCACGTTATCACGTAGATAATTGGGTACCGCGCACGGATGAGCACCTCAAGCTCGCTCATCCGCTTTCCGCTCGGCTGTTCCGCGCCGCCTTTAACCGGCTGTTTGTTTTGTTGCTCGGCCATCTTTGTCCTCCATCGGCTGCGATTGCTCTTTGTCGTCCCCGCCTTGACTCGCCGTCCCGTCTCGGGGCGGAGCCACGGGCCTTCGAGCCGAGGGGTCTCGCCCCCAGGCGGACTTCGGCGAGGCAGGCATCTCAAGTGTCCGCGCAATCTCCAAAAGCGCCTCGTCGGGCGCAACCATCACCACTCGCCCGTCAGAAAGCACCCTGACCTCGAAATCGCCTCTCTTGCGCTTGTACGCCCTGCCTTTCATTCAATCACCCTAAGCCCCATACCCTTCGCCATCTCTTTGGCGTCATGCAGTTCCACGGGGTCAAGATATTCAGTCGGCGCGAAGGCGACCTCCGCCGGCGGCACATAATCGCCGCGCAAGCTCACCTTTGCGTTCGGTGCCTCATCCGCCAGCCACCTGAGCGCCGGCTTCAGACAGCAGTCCCGGTGCCCCGGCAATATCACGTGCCTCACTATCAGCTCGCTGTACCCGCCCGCCTTTACGATGTTC
>CAYGVZ010000169.1:0-6697 GCA_964353475.1 uncultured Pirellulales bacterium
CGCTCATTACCTCATCAACTTTTCGCAACTGCTCAAAACCCGCCTCGATGCATCTTTCTGCCGTCGCTCGGGTCTTCGCAGTCGCCACGACCCGCGCGAATGTCCCCATCACCACCCGATACCCGCCGTCAAGTTCAACCGGTCGGCGTGTTCTTTCTCTGACGAAGAAATACATCGCCGCCACAATGCAGGCGGTGACGACAAACTTCATTGCGGCTTGCCTGCTGCTGTTTTCCATAAAAGTTTCTCAAAAAAACCTGCCGACACCCATCGTAAACGCTGTCCACTATCTGCTATCCGCTGATTATACGGTATAATGCCGCCGTGGATAATAAGCAAATAACAATACTGACAGACCGGATTGAGCGCGACTTTCTGCCCTTCGTCCGCAGACCCAGCCGATACATCGGCGGCGAAGTCAATCAAATCAAAAGAGACCTCTCCGTTTGCGAGCCCACAGTCGCACTGTGCTTCCCCGACACTTATGAAGTCGGTATGAGCCACACTGGGTTAGCCATTGTTTATGAAGTCCTCAATCGCCTGCCCGGAGTCGCCGCAGAACGCTGCTTCGCCCCCTGGCTCGACGCCGAGCAAATCCTCCGCGAGAAAAGTATCTCTCTTTTCTCTCTCGAATCGAAAGTCGCTCTGAAGAGCTTTGACGTCATCGGCTTCTCCATAACCAATGAACTCTGCTACACGAACGTCCTTAATATGCTCGACCTGGCTGGCGTGAATATCCGCAGCAGCGGGAGAACCGAAGCAGACCCGATTGTTATCGCCGGCGGCGGTATGGCCAACTGCTGCGAACCGCTCGCCCCCTTCATTGACCTGTTCATACTCGGCGAAGCAGAACAGGCCGTAATCGACTTGGCCAATCTCATCATCGCCGGAAGGAAAAGCGGCGCAGATAAATCCGAAATACTTCTCACCGTCGCCGGGAAATTTGACTGGGCTTACGTCCCCGCGCTTTATGACTTCGAATACAACACCGACAGAATCAAATCCTTCAGGGCGAATCACCCCGGCCTGCCAACACAATTCAAAAACGCCGTCGTCGATGATTTTGAAAACGCCCCCGTCCCAACCAGGCCCATTGTCCCCTTCGCCGAGGCCGTCCACGACCGCATCAGCATCGAGATTATGCGCGGCTGTCCAGGCCGATGCAACTTCTGTCAGGCGTCTTTTTGCAGAAGACCCGTCCGTTACCGCAGCGTCGATAGAATCACTGAAATCGCAAAGGCGTGCTACCACGCTACCGGCTATGACACCGTCGGGCTATTGAGCTTGTCAACCGCCGACTACCCAAAACTCGAAGAACTCATCGAGCAACTGCACGGCTATTTCAAAGACAGACACGTGGGACTATCCCTGCCGAGTTTGCGCGTTGACCAGCAACTGAAATTATTGCTCCGCCGAGGCGGACTGACCGCCGTCCGCAAGAGCGGCCTGACCATCGCGGTCGAGGCCGCAAGTGAAAAACTCCGCGAGATAATCAACAAGCCCATCAAGGACGCCGACCTTTTCGCTGCCGTTGAAGCCGCCTACAAAGCCGGCTATTCCAAATTGAAGCTGTACTTCATTGTCGGGCTTCCCGGCGAAACCGACAACGACATCCGGCAAATCGTGCACCTCTCAAATCAGCTCGCCCTTCTGCGAAAGACAATCGCCGGCAGGCCTGCCCAAATCAATATCACCGTCTCCTGGCTTGTCCCCAAGCCCCATACCCCCTTCGGGTGGCTGGCCCAAAAACCCAAGGAGTATTTCCAAAATGCCAAACAGATGATTCTCGCTGAGAAAAGGAATCTCAACGCCCGCGGCCTTCAGTTCAAATTTCACGAAATAGACGCGAGCGTCCTCGAATCGGCAATCGGCCGGGGCGACAGACGCATCGCGGACGTAATAGAAACCGCCTGGAAAAACGGGGCCAAGTTCGACCTCTGGAGCGAGAGTTTCAATATCTCGGTATGGCAGGACGCCTTTGAAAAATGCGGTATGAACCTCGACACGGCCGCCCAGAGACAATTTGCCGTCGATGAAATCCTCCCCTGGCAGCATCTTGGCGGGCCGGAGAAAAGTTATCTGCTAAAACACCTTTCCGGGACAAACGAAAAGACCACGCCGGAAAAAAGCTGACAGCGGCGTACGGCTACTCTCTTCTCATTCCGCCGGGCAGCAGCAGACCAGCCTGACCCTGGGCATCCCTGAAGTCGGTTATAATTTTCACCGCCTGCTCCGGCTCATCGACCATCGAAAAAACGTGAAGGTCTTTCTCAGCTATGAAGCCGCCCTCTTTGAGCAGTTTTTCCTGCATCCAGTCAACCAGCCCCTTCCAGAACTCGCTGCACATCAGGATAATCGGGAATGACGCCTGGCGCAGCGTTTGAATGAGCACGGCCGACTCAAAGAACTCATCCATCGTTCCGTAGCCGCCGGGGAACACTATGAACCCGTGCGCGTATTTAAGGAACATCACTTTACGGACAAAAAAGTACTTAAAACTTAACGGCAGGTTCTGGTATTCATTCGGAAGCTGTTCTTTCGGCAGTTCGATGTTCAGCCCGATGCTCTTGCCGCCCGCCACCGCCGCGCCTTTGTTCGCCGCCTCCATTATACCCCCGCCTCCGCCCGTTATTACTGCAAATCCCGCCTCCGTCACCAGAAACGCCGTTTTCTGCGCAAGTTTGTAGTAGCGGTCCTCTGCGTCCAGCCGGGCCGAACCAAATATCGATACGGCAGGCCCTATCGTCGATAGCTCCTGGAACCCTTCCACGAACTCCGCCATTATCCGAAATATCCGCCACAAATCCTCAACGGGATGACTCGTCAAGCTAACCATTTAACCGATTCTCCTTCAACTGGGATGTGGTACTCTGCTTCGTCTGTTACCGACGTCACCATAATGCCGGCTTGTTCGCCGCCGGACAATACTCCGCAAGCCGGCAATTCCCACAGTCGGGCTTGCGGGCCTGGCAGACATTTCTGCCGTGCAGAATGAGTGTATGGCTGAACACCGTCCAATCCTTCTTAGGTACTATTTCGGCCAAATCAAACTCCAGCTTGACCGGGTCGCTGTTTCCCGACAGTCGCAGCCGCCGGCTCAGCCGTATAACATGCGTATCGCACATTATCGCCGGTTGGCCAAATGCGTTGCCCAAAACGCAGTTCGCCGTCTTTCTCCCGACTCCGGGCAGCGTAACAAGCTCATCCATCGTGTCGGGCACCTTTTCCCCATACCGCTCTATTATCGCCCGGCACGACCCCTTGATGCTCAACGCCTTGTTATGAAAGAACCCGGTGCTACGAATATCATTTTCGATTGTTTCCAGGTCCGCTTTAGCCCAATCTTCCGCGGTCCTGTATTTTTTAAACAAGCCCGGCGTTATCATATTCACCCGTGCATCCGTGCATTGCGCTGAAAGTATCGTTGCAATCAGCAATTCCAGGGGATTGCCGAACCGCAGCGCCACGTTCGCACCCGGGTACATCTTTTTCAGCAGCGGGAGGATTTTCTTTGTTCGCTGCGCCGCCACTTCCTTATCCACTTTTATCTTCTTTACCTTCGCCGCTTTTTTCGCCATTCCCCGGCCCTCTGCCATTGTTCAATTGTTGTGGTATTGCACTTTAACCTTTGTATCCTCTGCAAAAGATGCTCCCGCACGCACCGCATACTTGCCGTTCGTGTAGAAATCCACTGTCACTTCATCGTTTGCATATCGCCAATCCACGCGTCCGATATTGGTGTGTAGTCCCTTTACGCTCATCGGGTGCTTCGCCCACTCAGCCGGTATGCCGCCGCCCACAACCAGCACCGGAGCGTCGCCCGACTCATCCGCATAAGCAAGCATATCCAACTGCAGCAGCAGCATCTCCGACGCCGTCCAGTAATGCGGCGTTACGTAACGCGGCTTGACCCACCCTCGGTAACCCGGCCAAAGCCCAAACGTATTCTCCTCTCCGCTGCCTTCCCAGTACGTATAAAGCCCCGGTGAACATTGATTTTCCCAGAAGTAACGAAGCGTCCGCCAAATCGGCTCCATCCTCCCTATGAAAAGCCATTGATGTGCCTCGCCTACGGTGAAATAGGTCCAGAGCGGCCTCTCTGAGAGCGTCTCACTTTTTCCAAAGTTGCGTTTGCCCATCGCTTCGATGTACGGCTCAAAATCCGGCTTCACCATCCACGTCGGCCAAATCCCCGACATATACGTCCGCTCGTTTTCGGCCTCGCTCGTCTCAAATCCCTTCAGCCACGCCTCGCGAATCTGCGATGCGACCTCCCGATATCTCTTCGCCTCCACCTGCTTGCCTAACAAATCCGCCAGTTTCGCCGCCTGCTTCAGCCCGCGATACGAAACCGCATTGACATACAGAATCGGAAAGTGATGGTCCATCGAGCCGACAATCAGACCATCTCGCGCCGCCTTGCATATAGTGTGCTCTTGCGGTGTATCAGAGAGCACCGGCCCGACCCACTCCCTCACAATCGGCCCTTTCGCATTGAGCATCTCGAAGATGGTCCCCGCCTTGCGCTGAACGTGCGGCCAAATCCACCGATTATATTCCGCATCATTCAGCAAAGACGCAACCTCCACCAGCATCCCAATCTGCGAACCCGCTGCGTCCCCCTCGGCCCCGAACCCGCCGAAAAAATCATTCTCCGCAAAATATACCGACAGGTCCTTTGCCGCTGCCAACTGGCCGCACCGTGCCATCGCCATAACCGAATAAGCCCCGTCTCGCTCCCATGCCAACGGATAATTCGTCGGCTCGCCTGGGCAGGTCTGGCGACCGACGTACCCCATCATCAGATTGGCGACCTGCGACTGCAAAGACGCCTCGAACCGCTTATCCGGCAAATCGCATACAACGGTCGGCCGTGTCCCCGAGTACGAGAGCGCACTCCTGAACTGCGGCTGTGTGTCTCTTATCCTCAGCGTTAATTCACCTGTGTCCCCAACTTCAAATCTCGCGTAACACCAGCCCGTCCTGCTGCGGCTCCGCTTTTCCACAACCTTGTCGCTCTTCCACCCGGCCGACTCCTCCGTCCCCAGGTAAACTGCTTTCACAGCAGGCTCTGCATTCACGACCCACCGGTGGTTAATCTGCAAACTGTCCCCATCCCAATACATCACATCGACTGGGCCGCCCGCAGGCCCCACGCTACGTATCACAACGTCAACGTGCCGCTCAGAAGAACTCTTCATCTTCAAATCGAGCTGCCATCGCCCTTCGCTGACATACGACCATCGACTTTCATAATAAGCCGTCCTGGTCAGGACACCCGGAATCGTATCACCGTCCTTCCAGTCGTATCGCTGCTCAATCTCTTTGAGCGGTATCCCGTCGCTCGTTGTCAACAACGCTCCATTACCATCAACTACCCACAACGAAACTCCAAAGCTGCCCGGCGAAGGACTGAAACTTCCCCCCGGCTCGTGATATGCCTTCTGAAGCCGCGGACCGCCCGGCTCTCCCAACAGAATATGCCCGTCTCCGCGAGGCCACGGGGCATCAGGGCGCTCGCGCATCGCATCCAGCACTATCTGTCTCTGACTGCGACCCTCCACTTTCTCCGAATCCGCCGACAGCCCGGGACGACCACCCAGAATGGCAACATACAATAACATCGATACAGCAATACCTCTCTTCATTTCCTGCGTTCCTTTCGTAACCGTGCAAACCTAAAGCTTGTTTAACTCTGCTTCAAGCTCTTCACCAAACCCCATCCCCCGCCATCTTCTCGCCTCCTTCTGTCCGGGCACGAACAGTATAGTCACCGGCACCCCCGGCTCGCCGTAAATCTCCTTCAGAGCTTTTGTTGCGGGGTAATCCCTCACAGTCGTATCCGCCTTTATCGCCAGTATGCCCTTTTCTTTTATCACCTTGGCTATGTCCTGCCGTCCGTAAACCACCTTCTCCGCCACCTGGCAACTAAGACACCAGTCCGCAGTAAACTTAATCAGCACGCCCCTGCCTTCATTCCTTGCCTGCTCTATTGCTGTCGTATCGTAGGCCTGCCACGCTATCAACTCTTCTTTCGGCGCCGGCAAAAAAGCAAAACCTGCCGCGATGCCAAGTGCAACTGCAATGCTTCTGACTATCCACTTGCGAACGCTCGGCGTCCCGAAACTGACCCACCCGCCCCACATCCACACGCAAAACGCAAGCGCAACCGAAAAATACAACAAGTCCATCCGCCGATTCTGCGGCACCGCCGCTATCAGCTTCACTGCTATCACCAGCAGTACAAACCCGATTGTCTGCTTGAATAGCTCCATCCATCGCCCCGGCCTCGGCGTCTTCGCCAACAAGCCGGGCATTGCCGTCAGCACCGCGTACGGTGCAGCCATACCGGCACCGATTACCATTATCGCCAATGTCCCCAAGACAAGCGGCTGCGCCTGCGCCCACGCAAACGCCGCCGCCAATATCCCGAAACTGCATGGCGTGCTCAGTATCGCCGCCAAAAATCCCATCCCAACTGCACCCACGTAACCCTGTCCAGCCCCGCTCTTGCTCCCTACGCCGCTTGGCAAACTTATCTCGAATAATCCGAACATAAACAACGCCAAAACAACCAGCAATATCGCCATACCACCCACAAACGCCGGCTCCCTGAACTGGTCCCCCCACTGCAGCGCCGTCCCGTAAAACTGCTGCAAAATGATATTCGCGCCTGCAAGGGCCGCAAAGAACAGCA
>CAYGVZ010000170.1:0-6656 GCA_964353475.1 uncultured Pirellulales bacterium
GGTGAGAGCGGAAAAACGATGATACCAGCGATTCTCTTCGCCTGGTGGCTGAAATGTGTTCACCCAGATCGTAAACGGCGGTGCAATAGTGGTCGTGTGATCGCCAAACTTGTCGTAAGACGCGAGCCGAATCTTCGACTTGAATTGGGCGTAACCCTCCGGCCCGCGCTCCTGCTGCACAAGGTCAAGAGCTCGCTTGAGGTTGTTCGTTGCCGCACCGTCGTCGGTGCCCCAGTCCGAATACCACAACGGGCGAGAATCGCCTCGGTCCGTGGCAGCAATGACAAGGTTCATCGCATCATCTGTGTCATTGTAGCCGGCAACCGTGCGTTGCCAGAGATACTCTCTCGTCGGGTAGCGCCCATCATGCTGCACAAGATTCGGCCAGCATTCGCCGTAGGCGTTAAGCAGGCGGCGCACGATGCCCAGGCCGGCATTCTCAGGGTTCTTGTTCTCCGGGCGGCGTGTCACCGGCCGATTCGCGATGATCCCTTCGATGTCCCACTCGTTTGCGTAGAGGAGAAAACGCACGAGCGATTGCTCGTCGTCCGGGTCGCCGCCCGCGTCGGTCTCGATGATCAATCGCAGTCTGGTGTTTACAGCCGTCGATGGATTCGCGAGGCGAGTGTTATCAGGATCGGTACGAACGGATCTGGCGAAAGTCATTTGCCTGATCGTGGCGTACACATCAGGGTCATCCGCTGCCCCCCGGAACGTAAACGGAAAGTGCTGGTTCACCTCATCCAGCATCAGACCCCATGACGCCCCGTTGGCAACGCACAACTCGGCCGCCCTTGCGCCCTCCATGCCTGTCTTCTCGTCTTCGTTGCACACGATGGGCTTGCCGTATTTCTTCAGTAATTGAATCCGTCTGGGAATATCGTCGAGTTTGGTGTTGTTAAAGTGTATCAGCAGAAAGTCGCTCGCTCGGGCAACATTGTCCGGCAGCATTCCATTGCCCAGTCCGCTTGTGGACACCAGCAGTTTGGGCGACGCATTCTTTGCCAATCGTATCAGCTCGACCTGGCCCTCAGGCCTCTTAAGAATTGGGTGGTCGAATCCGGAATGACTGAATTCGTTGGCTATTTCCAAGACGACATTGTTATAGCCGGATTCATCAAGCCAGCGGACAGTATTCAGGACACCCGCCCTCACTGCTTTCTCGTCCGTGAGGATTTGATCTTGACGCATGTAGTAGCATCCAAGGATCACGACCGCGCCGTTACTGTCGCATGCCTCGATGACCCGCCTCACGCGGTACATGTAGTTCGTGCGAAGCGAACCGTCGGGATTGAATGCGGAGTTAACAGCCCCTTCGTAGCCGGGGAAGCCGCCCTGCAGGTTGATGGTGAACGCGCGGACGCCATGGGCCACATAGTCGGGAATGCGGGCAACGAACTCTTCGGTGTTGGCACCAAGGTCGAAAGCCGGGCGGTTGGCGTCTTCGAAGACGGCGTTGACTACCCGCACGTTCATCAGCAGTCCCTCGGCCTTTGCACCGCGGTACGTGATCGCGTCGTTAAGAAACCACCGGCCCTGCCGGATTGACACGCTGGTGCGTGGTGCGACCGGATTCTGCGTTCTTCCGGCATCGACAAGTTTTTTCCAAAGCGGAGAGCGATAGCTCTGTGTCGGCGGAGTGGCTCCGCATCCCTGGGTGATTGAGTCGCCGATAGGGGCAATTCGAATCGGAGCGATTCTTTTAGCGCAACCAATTGACACCAATGCAATTAGAAAACAGACAAATAAGCACCGCATATTCTGTCCCGCCATTAAAAAGACCTTTGCCAAGCAATTTCTTCGTATCCATTATCCATTTCGAAGCGAGCAAGAGTAGAATTTCACAGTCCGCCGGTCAAGAAAAAACCGCGGAAGAAACATTTCAGCTTTTTGCAATTATCTGCTATAATCATGGGTTTGGATTATCAATGAATTTTGGTGTGTCTAACTTAAGGTAAACTAAACAGATTAATACTTTTGAAATTAGACACGGATTAACACGGATTTACACAGTTTTTAATTCATTTCCACCTTCGCTAAAGCTTCGGTGGATAAATCTCTGTGTCCTCTGTGTTCTCTGTGGCTAAAAAACTCTGTGGCTGAACTCCAGTTTATCAGGTGCTCTATATGAAATTTCCTGAGCGAACTACGGTTCAAAGCAACATGATAACGATTACGCCACGGTACAACGAGACGGACCAGGGCGGCGTGGTGCATCACAGCATTTACCCGGTCTATTTCGAGCTTGGCCGAACGGAACTGCTCCGCGCGAACGGCCTGGCCTACAAAGACCTCGAAGAGGCAGGCGTGTTTTTTGTGATTGCGGAATTGTACGTCAAATATCGCAGGCCTGCCTTTTATGACGAGCATTTAGAGCTTGAGACGACCTGCACGAACGTTACCGCCAGCAAGGTGGAGCACAGTTATCGGCTAAGCCACAACGGCGAGTTGCTGGCCGAGGGCAAAAGCGTGCTGGCGTGTATTGACAAAGCCGGCAAGGTACGCAGGATGCCGGAATTTATGTATCCGTCGTAGGTGGACAAGTCCCGCCTGCCCGCCACACGGACGGCGGGTAAACGGCGGATGAATCCCGCGTGAACACCGGGTCAAACTAATTGTTTGACAGTTTGAGCGGACAGGTCTAAAATCTCTGCTTGCCTGTAAAGTAACCTCTCTAAGGATTGTTATGGACAAGTTACGGGCAGGGATGAGCGGGGAATGGCAGGAACGATAAAGGAAAACACGGCCGGCACCAAGAAGGCGCGTCTGGAGACGGTTTCGGCTCGACCAGTGTCGCCGCAGGCAGGCGAGCGGACGGCGAGTCAGCCCCGCTCAGCGCCGGGCGGGCTGCTCGGACGGAGTATGCCTGAGTCGATGGCGGCGGAGGCGGCGGTGCTCGGCTCGATGATCATTGACCCGCAGTGCATAGGCACAGTGGTCGAAATGCTCGAACACGATTCGTTTTATCGCGTCGAACACCAGTTGATGTTTGACGCCATCGTATCCCTTTACGAGAAGAACCGCGGCGAAGGTATAGACGGCGTTCTGCTGCGGGATGAGCTTGCCAGAAGAAAATGCTTAGAGGAGGTCGGGGGAGTCGAATACCTTGCCAGGGTAGTGGAGTCGGTGCCGAGTGCGGCCAACGTGCTCTATTACGCCAACATCGTCAAGGACAAGCAGTTGCTGCGGGAATTGATACAGGTCGCCACGGGGATTCTTAACGACGCTTATGATGAAGCGGGCGAATCGCTGGGAAAGCTTGACGAGGCGGAACGCCAGATATTCCAGATTACCGATAAGAGAACGGCTGGCTCGGCACTGCCTTTGAAGGATTTGGTAACGCGGGCGTATGAACTAATCGAAAAACGCGAAGGTAAGCACGTCACGGGAATCCCCACCGGCTATACCGCGCTCGATGAGATGACGTGCGGGTTTCAAAACGGTGAAATGATAATAGTGGCCGGCAGACCAAGTATGGGCAAGACATCGCTTGCGCTTAATATCGCCGAGTATATGGGCGTGGTTGAAAAGATTCCGGTTGCGATATTCTCGCTGGAGATGGGGCAGCAGCAACTGGCGGAGAGATTTTTGTGCAGCGCCAGCCAGATTGAGTCGCAGGCCGTGCGAAAAGGGATGTTGAGCACGGAGCATTACGCCAAACTGGTCGAGGCCTGCGGCGTGCTGTCTGATGCGCCGATTTACATTGACGACACGTCTTCGCTGACGCCGCTCGAGCTTCGCGCCAAGGCGCGGCGTCTGAAAAGCCAGCGCGTAATTCGCTGCATAATAGTTGATTATCTCCAGCTTATGCACCTGGGTACAAGCAGGGTGGAGTCGCGTCAGCAGGAGATAACCACCATATCGCGGTATCTCAAGGCCCTTGCGCGGGAGCTGAATGTGCCGGTGGTGGTGCTCAGCCAGCTTAACCGTGCGCCGGAAGGCAGGGAGGGACACCGGCCGAGGATGAGCGATTTGCGCGAGAGCGGCAGCATCGAGCAGGACGCCGATGTTGTAATGCTGCTGCACCGGGAGGACTATTACCACCGCGGCGAAAAGGACTATCAGGAAAACAACACGGCGGAAGTTATAGTCGCCAAACAGCGAAATGGCCCGACCGGGACGGTTAATCTTGTCTTCAGGGAAAAATTCACACGGTTTGAGAACGCGTCGTTTACAGGAGAACCCGCTGAGAACGCCGAAGGCCGTTTTGAGGAGACACCGTTTTGAGCCGCCGCTTGTGCACAAATGCGATGTTTTTGCTGACAGTCGCGGGGCTGTTTGCGGGTTTGGTTATGCCCGGTCAAGCCGCGGCGCAAGACACAAATGACTCTCCGCAGCAAATAATTGAAAGCATACGCGTCGAGGGAAACGTCAGCATCGGAACCAGCCAGGTGCTTGCCAAGATTCGCAGCAGGGTGGGCGAGCCGTTCGATGCGGACAATGCCGCCGAAGACGCCAAGAGAATAGCGGACATCAGCGGGGTAGAATACAGCTACTATAACACCAGGGTTGGTGCCGCAGGCGTTCAGCTTGCTTTCGTAATTATCGAAAAGAATATCATCCGGGCGATTGAGTTTGTCGGCAACAAGGCATTTAAGAACAGGACACTGACGGGCAAGCTGGGCTTCAAGGTCGGCGATTACCTTGACCCCGTCCTGGCGGAGACATACAAGAGCACCATTGTCGAGTTCTACCGGAAAAAGGGGTACGCCTTCACAGAGGTCTCGCTCGATACGGAAAAGCTGGCCGCCGGCAGGGTGATTTACACCGTCAACGAAGGTGCGAGAGTGAAAATCGTCTCCGCCAAGTTCAGCGGCAACAAAGGCATCGGGAGCAGTGAACTGAAGAAGACCATTAAGACAAGGTCTCGCACCTGGCTGCTTCTCGGGAAGTACTACCAGGAAGACCAGGTGGGCGAGGACCTGACAAAGCTGCAGAGTGCATATCAGAGGCGCGGGTATCTCAATGCCGATATAACCGCAAAACGTGAGTACAACGCCAACAAGACAAAGGTAAAGATAACGTTTGCCATTACCGAAGGTGTGGCCTACAAGGTTGATAACGCCCGTTTTGCCGGCAACAGGGAATATGACGAGAAGAAGCTCGGTGAACAGTTGACCCTGCTGCCGGGACAGACGTATAACCAGCAGAAGGCGGAGATGGACACAAAGCAGCTCACAAAGCTGTATCGTGAAAACGGGTATATAGACGCCCAGGTCGAGCGGACGCTGAAGTTTGTTTCGCCGAACAGTGTCGATGTCGAATACACGGCAACCGAGGGCGAGCGATTTCGGATAGGCCAGGTAATCATCACGGGAAATGAACAGACGCAGGACAAGGTCGTTCGCCGTATTCTGGACGAGTATGATTTTCAGCCGGGCAAGTGGTACAATGCAGACATCGCTCGCGGCGACGGAAAAGGTGAACTCGAAAGGAATCTGCAGCGGATGCTGCTTACCGAACGCGAGGGCACGACGATAACTCCCGCCGGCACAACGCCCGGACAGAAAGAGGCCCAGGTGAACGTAATCGAGGGCAAGACCGGAATGGTTATGCTCGGGGCGGGAGTCAGCAGCGACAGCGGCGTGATAGGCCAGATTATATTCGAGCAGCGGAATTTCAACGCCGCGAATAAGCCAAAAAGTTTTACGGACTTCATCACCGGCCAGGCGTACAAGGGCGCGGGCCAGAGTTTCAGGATTGCCCTCCAGCCCGGCACTCAGATGAGCGAGTACTCGGTGAGCTTCAGCGAGCCGTATCTCAATGACAAGCCCGTCGGGCTGGACCTGGTTGGCTCAAGCTGGGAACGCTGGCGGGAAAGCTACGGTGAAGGCAGAACCAAGGGGTATGTCGGGCTCGAGAAACGCTACAAGAATAAGTGGAGACGCAGCGTCGGAGTCAGGGCCGAGAATGTAAAGGTGATGGATATTGACACCGATGCGCCGCAGGAGATTTACGATGTTGAGGGCGGCAACTTCCTGGCCGGCGTTGAGCTTGGGGTTGGGAAAGACCGCACCAACGATAGATTCAACCCCAGCAAGGGCGATAGTTTCCACGTCAGCTATGAGCAGGTGGGCGGCGACCACATGTTCGGGATTCTCAGCGCGCTTTACCGCAGATACTACACATTGTATGAGGATTTGGCCGAGCGCAGGACAATCCTGGCGACAAAACTGCTTGGTGCGACTACGGTTGCCGAGGCGCCGCCGTTTGAAAGATTCTATGCGGGCGGCACGGGCACATACGGTATCCGCGGCTTTGAGTACCGCGGGGTAAGCACCCGCGGGCTTCAGACCCACCTCGACCCCAACCTCACGCCCCAGCGGAAAGACCCCATAGGCAGCGACTGGATACTCCTGGCGAACGCCGAGGTGAGCGTGCCGCTGATTGGCGACAACTTCTCGCTGTTTTTCTTCGCAGACGGCGGTGCGATAGACACCGGCGGTTTTCGCGCCTCGACCGGCGGCGGCATCCAGATTATGATACCTCAGTGGTTTGGTCCTGTGCCGATGACGTTTGGACTTGGCGTGCCGCTGATGAAGGACGAGTTGGATGAGGACCAGGTATTCTTCTTCACGGTGGGCCGGCTGTTTTAGCAGCCCTTGCCTCTGCCCCCGCTCCTGTCTTCCGACAGGAAGACGCGGGGGCAAGTCGAG
>CAYGVZ010000171.1:0-6614 GCA_964353475.1 uncultured Pirellulales bacterium
GTACTAACCCCCGGAAAATTCACCCCTTCTGCCGTGTACGATATTGAAACTGTCGCTGATATTCTGGGCAGAGGCGGACTACGCCCGGCAGGATTCGAACGCACAAAGACACCACCCATCCCCCGCGATTCCTGCGCGTGAGCGAAGCAGCCAATCCCTGCAAGAAAGGCCAATCAAGGCAATCGCGAAATTGTGAAGCCGGGCCCGCCTTGGGCTAAAACTTCATTGCCAGTCCCATGCCAAGGCCGTCTGCTGAGCCGGTGTGTTGCCATTCGAGATTGAAGGCGACATTGTCCGTGATATCAATCTCACCGCCGATGTAAGCCCCAAAATAGTCGGCCTCGTCTATCTCGTAGGACACGTTTATGCCGCCGACCGTACCATCGACTTTGCCGTCGATAAAGTACAAGAACGGACCGCCATAGATTGAAATACGCTCCGTCAGGTCGTAGCTCGGCCCTACTGCAATCCCTATCTCAGTAGTGTCGCCTTCAACAGAACCAGACAAGCCCAGAGTATCGACCTTCCCCTCAGAATCTCCCCAGTTTATCTGGAATAGTCCGCCAATCTCGAGCTTGTCCTGTTCGTAAAAGGATGCCTTGACGCCCACGCCAAAGGCAAAACCGCTGTCACCGTCGAATGTTACATCGCTGCCCAACTGCGTCCCTTTGCCCTCGCCGCTTATTTCGCCGCCCAATCGCACGAATATCTCCAGGTCATCTACAAGGCCATAGGCAAGCTTCGCAGTTACAAGTTGCTCCTCCACGTTCATTTTGAACGGCGCTGTAAGACCGGCCGGCTGGGCTTCGTCCAGTTCAATATCGCTGTCTTCGCTGAAGTACTCAAAGCCGGTGATCCACCGACCTTTTTCGGCCTCGGCCGTGGGAGACCCCATCGGGTCCAATGCCAGGGCGGCCGAGACGCACACGCCCAGTGCGAGCAGGACACCAACTAACAACATCGCTTTCTTGTTCATACATAATCCTTTCACAGATTCGCCAACAGTGACACCTTCTTCTTGAACCGCTTACAATAGGCCCCTGACTTCAGGGTATCACGAGTGCATACAATTCTGACGGCCGAAAGTCAAGCATCAATATCATCTATGCGGGATTTGGCTGGAATCAACGCACTGCTGCCTGCAGCGGGTACTACGCCCGGCGGGATTCGAACCTGCGACCTCCGGTTTAGGAAACCGGCGCTCTATCCTACTGAGCTACGAGCGCAATAATGCTTGCTTTTGAAACGTACTGAGATTATAAGCGCTTTCGGAAGCCCATCAAATCAAAATCCGGCGGTGGTGGGGGCGCCCCGCCTGGGTTGGCGACGATGATTTTCCTCAGGCAGGGGGCAACTAAGGGCGACGTTGACAGATGTCATTCACAGGGCGCCTTGCCGAAAGGTTCGTGCCAGGGGGTACCGGGTGTTTGAACGTCAAAAAAAATTGAAAAAATGTACAGATTCAGGGAACAGTCAGGCCATTTTGCGCATCTTATAGGTGGACGGCAAAACGCCTTAGGGAGTGCCTGAGCGTTGGACAGGACAAACGACCTACTTGTAGAGCGTCTGAAGGCGGGCGACCGTGAGGCGGCAGCCGAGCTCGTTGACATATATTATGAGCACATCTACCTGTTTCTGCGACGTCTCGGGCATAACCGGCAGGCCAGCGAGGACCTGACACAGGAAACGTTCCTCCACGCCTGGCAGCATATAGGGCAGTTGAGAAGCGGCGGGGCGTTAAGCGGCTGGATTTACCGCATAGCATCCAACGTGGCCAGGCACCATTGGCGAAGGGACGGCGATGACCAGTGCGTGTTGCTGCCGCGGGGCGATTTAATACAGAGCGCCGAGACAGCAGGGCCGGGGCGGCTTGAGGACATTGAGCGATTGAAACGGGCATTGGACACGCTGCCGATGAATCTGAAACAGCCGGTTGTGCTTCATTATATGCAGAATTTGACCATAGCAGAGGCGGCTCTGGCGATGGATACCAGAGAGGGGACGGTAAAGAGCCGCCTCAACAGGGCTCTAAAGGTGCTGAAAGTGAAAATGACCAGGACTGAGGAAAACCAGTTATGAATGAGCAGGATGTTGAAAAACTGCTGGGGCAGCTTGCCGATGCGACCGCTGAGCCAGTGGACGCGACCTTGGCGCAGGGCATAAAGCAGCACATACCGCATAAGCTGACGCACTGGAGCGGACTTGACACCATGAACATCATTATTGACTTGAGGATTAGCAAATTGGCGGCGGCTGCGGCGATTATCATCACTATGGCCTTTTTTGTCGTGCTTTTTGCTGGTCGCGATACCGCCGGAAACGGAATACTGGGCGAACTCAAGTATGTCTTTGCCGCAGAAGGTCTGGACGGGGGCGGCTTTTCAAAGGCAGTACCGGAATTGTACAAGTACCTGGCACAACAGGGAAAAGAAGTAACCTATTACGAGAATGCGATGCACATAGACGTTCCCGATGCAATTGTTATGCATTGGCGGCTGCCTGACGGCAGCTACGGGGTAGTTTTCGCCAATCGCGGCCTTAAGACGGTCGATGCTGATGAACTGATACGCCTGCAGGCCGCTATGCTGAAAAATAAGGACAAATAGCCGCGATGGACGTTTTTTTGCTTGAAAATCGGGAGGTGGATATGGTAAATTGGTAAATATGGTTTATTTAGGCGGCTGTGGTGAAGCCGAAAGACAAATGGTATTTTATGTCTCTCGAAGACAGGAAAGGAGTGGTATTGTGAGTAAGAAAAGAGCATTTACATTGATTGAGTTGCTGGTGGTGATAGCGATTATCGCCCTGCTTATGGCAATTCTGATGCCGGCTTTAGCCAAGGCCAGGGAGCAGGGCAAACGAGTCGTGTGCCTTAACCAGCTCAAACAACTCCATACGGCATGGACGGTGTATTCAGAGGAGAATGACAACATGCTTATCAACGGCAGCCAGGGCTTCTCAAAGGATAGCCGCACATTAGACGGCGGCCCGCCGAACGACGGCAAAATCAAGCCCTGGGTGGGCAGAGCGTTTGAATTGATACCGCCTCCGAATACTCCCATCACGAACCAGATGCAAGAGAAATGGCGGGCTATGCTGAAGAGCCCCCAGGAGAAAACTGAAGTATTTGGCATTGGTACTGTTGCAGGTACGAATTTGCTGTACAAGTACTGCCAGAATCTCGAAGTGTATAGATGTCCCACAGGCGAACCGAAGGAGGTCCTGACTTACGCGATAGCTGACGCGATGTTTGGCGCGTCGAGCTGGCAGCAACACAGTGCCAGTCCGACGCTGGGCGCGGTGATAGTGAGTATGAGCGCGATACCGCAGCCGGGCTTACGTATCGCCTGGGCTGACGAGGGCAAAATCACGCCGGATAGCTGGACGATGTCGTGGAGAGATCCCGCATGGTGGGACCCCCCGCCGCGGAGGCACGGCAGAGGCAACACCTGGGGCTTTGCCGACGGCCACGCAGCATATCATAAGTGGATTAGCAAGGAAACTTTTGATATTTTTGACCTTCTGGATAAAAACCCGAACGCGGACTGGAGGTCAATCGTTGTGGAGTGCACCAAGGATTTGATGTGGACACAGTACCATGCCTGGGGCGGTTTTGGGTACAGTCCGCAGGACGATTACAGTTGCACGACGTCCGAAATGGACTTTATGGATTAACGAGACAGGTCCGTGGGTTATGACATTCACAGCGGCCGGCCTCCTGTACCGGCCGCTGTTGTTTTATAGGCAGTTACCAGCGGCGGCAATCGCAGCGTCAGTACACAATCGCCGTTGCTTCCTCAATCTTCCTGATGACGTCCTTAATATCAGCCGGGTTGCTGATGTATGAGTCGAACCCTTTGGCCAGCAATGCGCCGACCTCGGTCCTGGTAAGCTGGTTGGTGACGGCCACTATTTTGACCATTTGGAGGTCTTCGGTCGCGCGGATGTTTGCTGCGATTTCGCCGGCGTCTATTCCCTTGGCTAAAAGATTCACAAGGAGGACGTGAGGGACAAACTTCTGTGCGACCATTCCGGTCTCAAAGTTGCTGCGGACGGTCTGAATCTCATAATCGCTCCTGCTCCGCAGTTCCCCAGCCAGAGTTGATGCGGCTCCGTCGTTGCTATCGACAATCAGTACCCGTATCTTGCCGACCGGCAGGGCAGAAAGCGGCATATTGTGGACCTTCATAAACCGCACCAGCTCGTTGACGGGGATACGTCTGTCTTTGCTGCCCGGGATGCGGTAGCCCTTCAACTGGCCGCTGTCAAACCACTTTGACACCGTCCGCGGCGCCACGTTGCAGATTTTGGCTACATCACCCGTAGTTAATACATTTCTGCCCTTGGCCATTATCCGGTCCTCTTCATCGCAGCGGTTTTCCTGCTGCAACCATCTATTCGGCTGGAAACGACGCGCTGTTTAGCACCACCTGTCTAATTATGCGTCCCATAACGCATTGATTGTTCAACCCGTACCCGGAAGAATGCTTTGGAATTCCTCGTCGTGAATGGTAAAATTCCCTGGTTATCTAAGTGATGTTGATCTTGTTTGGGAGCGAATTATGCGGATATATCTCTCACGGCCGGACATAACTGAAAAGGAAATCGAGGCGGTTTGCGAGGTGCTCAAGACGCCTAATCTATCGCTCGGACCAAAGGTCTCCGAATTTGAACATCTTTTCGCGTCGTATATCGGCGTGAAGCGGGCGGTCGCCGTCAACAGCGGTACCAGCGGTCTGTTTCTTGCTATGCTTGCTATGGGTATAGGGCCGGGTGACGAGGTCATCACCACCCCCTTTACTTTCATCGCCACGTCCAACACGATAATTATGACCGGCGCAAAACCTGTATTCGTGGATATCGACCCGGCAACGCTGAACATCGACCCTGCCAAAATCGAACGAGCAGTTACCGGCAGGACAAAGGCGATTATGCCCGTTGAGGTCTTTGGCAGCCCGGCGGGATTTGACACAATCTCCAAAATCGCCGCCAGGCACAAGCTTGCAATCGTCGAGGATAGCTGTGAGGCCCTCGGTTCTGCTCTGAACGGCAAGAAGGCCGGGACATTCGGCAAGGCCAGTGTGTTCGCCTTTTATCCAAATAAACAAATCACCACCGGCGAGGGCGGCATAATCCTCAGCGATGATGAGGCCATTGCGGATATGTGTATGTCGCTTCGAAACCAGGGCAGGGCCAAAGGCGCCGCCTGGCTCAGTCACGAACGTCTCGGCTATAACTATCGCCTGTGCGACATAAACTGCGCACTTGGCATCGTGCAGTTGTCGCGTATCGAAGAGATAAAACGCAAACGCAAACAGGTTGCCCGCTGGTATCAGGAAGCCCTTGCAGGCGATGACCGTATCATTGTCCCCGCCGAGCCGCCTGGCTGTGACATCAACTGGTTTGTCTTTGTGATTCGCCTTGCCGACCGCTTCACTCGCCAACACCGCGACGCCGTTCTCAAGTCAATGACCGAGCAGGGCATACAGGTCAGCAATTACTTCTCGCCCGTTCATTTACAGCCGTTTATGGTTGAAAAGTTCGGCTTCAAGAAGGGCGATTTCCCAATTACTGAGTCCATCTCCGAAAGAACAATAGCACTGCCTTTCTACAACAACCTGACGAAAGACGATATCGCTGAAGTCAGAGACGCTCTGAAAAAGGCGATGGATTCTTTGTAAGCGTTTCAAACCAATAAAAAACGCCGCCGGGTACTTTTGCCCGACGGCGTTGCAGGCATTCAGTAGAGTTGCCTGTTACTTTGGCAACTCTCCGGCAGTCAGTTCGCGAACGGACAGGTCGGCATAAATAGCGCGGTATTTCTCGCTGCCGGCCGGTCGATACCAGAATATAGGCGTATCCGGGGTATTGATTTTCACGCTGTTGCCGGCATATCGCCAGTTGCTGTCGGCAGGCAGGCGGGCCACAAAGAGCATCGCGCGGAACATAAACTGCTGGTCAACCTTCTCCCATTCCTGGCCTTTGAGCTTGCCTTCTCGCCCCATATCCATAATGGCCTTGGCGATCTCGGTACCGGCGACCATTGGTGGGAACGTTTCATCGACATTGGCTCCGGCCCACCACCGCAGATAATCGATGAACGCCTGTTCTGTCTCGCCGGAACCATCGCTCTTAAGCTCGGTTCCAAGGGGCTTGAATCCCGCCGGCGGCGTCAAGCTGAACAGCGAATCTTCCAGCACGACGTCGAACCTGATATTCTTGATTATCCTGTTCATGCCGGGAGTACTCGCGTACTTGTGCTCAATCTGCACAAGTTCGCCGGTCTTTGCATTTATCCAGATAGTGGTTGTCAGGTCGCCCTGTGTAACTCCGTAGCCGTCGCAGTCAATGCCGTCTATTTCCTTGCGGCCGAGGTCTTCATCTGCCTTGGCCGGGAGGTTCTTCATGGCCTCGATAGAAGCCAAAGGACTTGGCGAATCGGTCTTGCCTATGTCGTTCAATTCTCCGATTGTGTAGCCGCCCTGCGGGATGATTGATATCATCCTGCCGCTTGTGGCATCCACGATCGCGATGTAGCCGTCAACGGTCGTTGTTCGTAAATGGCCCGGCTCTTTGTATGCCACATCCGTTTTTATCGTTTCACCGTCGCCCCG
>CAYGVZ010000172.1:0-6597 GCA_964353475.1 uncultured Pirellulales bacterium
CTTTCATCTTCGTCTCAGGAATGATGCGCGGGTTGCTTGCGTAACAGCCGCACATAATAATTCCCTTGTCACCCACAAACAAAACGCCGCCGTCCTTGTCGCCCATCTGCCGACCCGCCTCAAGCTCAGGCGGACGCTGCGGCGTAAGCCCCCCGTCATACCAGTGCACCTTCACCTCGGGCATTTCAACCTTTTCCATCTTCTCTCTCGCCGGGAACTTGAAATGAATCATACTGGCATTCGGATATGTCTCCACAACACCGATTTTCTCCCAGGTGTTCGACGGGTTGTTCCGTGTGGCCAACGACGCCTCGACGGTCAACGGGTACTTCAGTTTCAATGCCCAGAATGCCGGGTCAAGAATATGACAGGCCATATCGCCCAGTGCCCCGCAGCCGAAATCCACCCACGCACGCCAGGCAAAGGGGTGATACGTCGGACTGTACGGCCTTTCCGGCGCAGGCCCAAGCCACAAATCCCAGTCCAGCTCCGGCGGCACAGGCGGCAGGCCCTTCGGCCTGTCCATTCCCTGGTGCCACACCGGCCTGTCCGTCCAGGCGTGAACCTCACGCACCGGGCCGATTGCTCCATCCCAAATCCATTCGCACATCAGCCGAATGCCCTCGCTCGAATGTCCCTGGTTGCCCATCTGCGTCGCCACCTTTGCTTCTCGCGCCGCCTCGGTCAGCTTCCGCGCCTCATAAACCGTGTGCGTCATCGGCTTCTGGCAATACACGTGCTTGCCCAGCTTGACTGCCATCATCGCCGCTACCGCGTGTGTGTGGTCGGGCGGCGCCACGATTACCGCATCGATGTCTTTGCCTTCCTCAAGCATCTTGCGGAAGTCCTTGTACCTCCGCGCCTTCGGATATTCGTTGTAAACGTCCGCCGCCCGCTTGTCGTCAACATCGCACAGGGCAACGATATTTTCGCCCGCATCGGCGCATCTCTTCGTATTCCCCTTGCCCATACCGCCCGCGCCTACTGTTGCTATGTTGAGCTTCTCGCTGGGCGGCTTCTGACCCTCAGCGCCGAGCACATAGCCGGGTACAATCGTGAATGCAGCCGCACCCGCCGCCGAACCAAGAAAATTCCGCCGCGATATTACGCGACTGTTTCTATTAATTCGCTTTCCATTGTTCATATACCACTTCTCCAGGAACATTGCTTCACTTTATTGCATTTGTTCTGCCAATGTCTGTTCGCTCTTCGGCACGCGTAAGCATCCTCATTACCGTCTCAGCATTTGTGTCGCCCGCTCACGTACGGTGGGCACCGTTGTCGTATCTCTGACCTTCTCTAAAAGGGCACGTGTCTCCTGTTTGTGGTCGTCAAGGGTGCCCTCCGCTATCTTGACAACGGCGGCCTCGGCCTCCTGTTTGAGATTCTCATCGGTAAGGTACTCGACGGCCATCTCCATAGCAGCCCACGTCTGCTTGGTCCCAAGACCCGACAATACCATTTTCTTCTCGGCCACGTTGGGCGCTAAAGACATCGCTTCCTTGTACATCCCTATCGTTTGCTCGATGGGTCTGTCGCTCTCCAGCCCAATCAGCCGCACGTATCCGCGAAGCGCAAGCGTTCGGTGCACCTCATTGGCGCTGGTCTTCACGACATTGAGCAGGTCCTCAGCAGGCGCAGCGCTCGGCCAGTCGGAAAGGGCACGCACACCGGCGTCCTTTACCTCATCCTTCTCGTCTTTCAGACCATCTCGCAGCACCTTCAGTCCGGCCGGGTCGCCTATTCTCCCGAGGACACTCATCAACGAGGTCCTGGCTGTCAGCTCTTTTGCTGAGGGCAGTGCTGCCAGCACCGCCGCACCCTGGCCCTTGTCCTCTGGTATTTTGCGCGAGACGGCAACAACTGTCTTTTCAAGCTCGCTGCGTTCGGCGTCACCTGTTATCGTCACAAGTAGGTTGACCAGCTCGGCCATATCGCTCGGGGCGGCAACCGTTCGCAATGCCTTTATCGCCTCAACGCGGACTTTGCTGGCGCCGTCGCCGACCAGCTTGACGAGGATGGGTACAGAACCGGCGGTATTTCTCTGGTCAATCGCCTTGATAAGCTCGGCCTTGACCTCCGGAGAGGCCGACGCAACTTTGTCGAGGATGGTTTTATCAACATCTGCGCCGCGCAGTCGATACAGCGATTCCCTGGCCGCACTCTGCTCGGCGCCACTGGCCGTCGCAGCCGTCTGCACTAACATATCCACGGTCGAGACATCTCCAAGATTAGCCAAAGCGCTCAGAGCTGCCACACGCACCGATTCGTCCGAATGTTTCGCCGCGGATGCAACCGGAGCCGAAGCAACCTTGTCCCCGCAGTCCGACAACGCCGCAAGCAACTGCACCTGGCTCGTAACCGACAGATTAGGCAACTGTTCCGCAGCCGCCTTTATCGTATCCGTCTTTGCAACTTCTCTTAAAATTCCAATCGCAGCCGTCTGCATCGCCTGGTCTTTGCCTTTCAGCACGTCCACGACGACCGCAGTCGCCTTGTCGCCGCCGTTGATAATCCTGCCCCGAAGCGCCGCCGTGCGAATCGTCGCCGGCGCAGATGAACCATACACCTGGTCATATATCGCCAGAGCCGCCGCCTTGTCCCCGCTCGCCGCAATCCGGTCGGCGCACTTGAGGTATGCATCGAGTGCCTCCGTTTGCAGAACGCCTGTTAGTTTGTCTTTTGCCTTTGCAAGGGCATCGGTCGCCGCTTTATCGGCAATACGACCCAGTGCGGCAACGGCGGCGGATGCAACCATCTGGTTCGCGTCCCCCACAAGTTCCGCCAGCGATGCAACCGCCTTTGTATCTTTTCGCACGCCGAGCGTGTTGATTATGCCAACCTTGGTCTTGCCCTGCGCCTCGCCAAGCGCTTTTCGCAACGCCTCGTCAACTGCGGTGCCCGGTATCGGCTCAAGCGCATACCTTGCCATATCCGAATACTCATCATTCGTCAGCATCGGCGCAAGAGCCGCAACCGACCCCTCAGTCCCGATCAATGCTAACTGCCTGCACGCAAACTGCTTTGCGGCATAAGTCGCATCAGTACCGAGAAAAGCGGCCAGACGCTTTTCAATCTGCTTTCTCAAATCAGAATTACTGGCTGAATCGCGAATAATGTCGGAAAGCCGTGTGAGATTCTCCCTGCTTTGCCCGAAATCATAGCCCTTGATTTTTCCGAGCAGGTCCTCGACCTCCACAATGTTGCCCGGCCCGATTGGTGCAGCCAACGCCGCCGCCTTGGCCGCGCTATCGACCTTCAGGTCGCCCAGAGCATATTGAATCCCGTCAAGGTAATGCTGCAAAACGGCGGGGTTCCAGAATATCTCGTTGTTATGCCCGATGCCGCTGTAGAACACCCTGCCCTTGCCGTAACTGCCATACCACGAAACAGGCATATTCTGGTCGCTTTCTCTTACGCCGTTGGCGTCTCTTGTCGCCTTGTCGGCCAGGTCGAGGGCAAGCAATACCTTATAATTCTTGCCCACACCGAGGTCCTTGACCCGGTAAATCTCTTCTTTAATCTTGAACCCCTGGCCTTTGAACCCCGCATTGAGCACGTCGCCGGGCGCAACATTCTTGACTGCCCAGGTCCCCTCGCTCGTCCAGGGATGCCCGTCGAAAATCCCGCCCATCATCTCAGCCGCCTCGCGCCAGTCATAGAAGTTGTCCGTCGCAGCGTGGATACCGATAATGCTCTTGCCGTTCTTGACGAAATCAAGCAGCGCCTGTTTCTGTGCCGCATCCTTAAACGGCAGCTTCGTGGTGTTATTGAGCAAAACAGCGTCAAACTGGCCCAGTTTATCTGCATTAAACATAGCCATATCGTTGCTCGCAACCGCCTCCCACGCCCCCGTCTTCTTGCCGATAACCTCAATCGCCTTGTTGCCTAATGGAATTGATTCGTGGAAAAAACCGGTGCACAGCCAGAACACAAGCACCTTCCGCGGTTTTGCAGGTGCGGCTGTGGCCTTGGCAGGAGCGGCCTGTTCTATCTTCACACTCTCATCTGCCGTAATTGGCCGTAACTGCGCCGGCGAACCCAGCGCCAACACAACATTCGCCGTACAGCAAACCGCCAGCAGCGTTATTATGACTCTTGACTTGCCACTCATTGTTACTCCTTTCGTTTATCAGGTTTTGATAACTCTTGCCGTTGTTATTCCTATCAACTTTCACACTTTCAATCAAAGCCGCCACGGGCTTCGCATAGGTCTTTTCAGCAGCTCATTCGCCTCATCGTCCCCCACAAACTTCTCCGCTGCCGTGTCCCACTTGAGCTTGCGCTTCAAACGGATTGATACTTCAGCAATCATTCCAAGATAAGATGCCTTATGCCCCGCGTCAACATCCGACACCGGGTCTTTGCGGCTTTTCACGCACTCAAGGAAATTCACGTGATGCTCTCTCGACTCATACAAAGGCGTATCAGTCGGCTTCAACCTTACTTGCAGCAGTGAACTCGGCTCCGCCCAGATTCCATACCGATTGACGTGTACCCACCCCTGGTCTCCCGTGAATTTGCACCCGTCATTCTCATCCGTCTTCTCTACCGCATCCGCGTATATCATTTTCAGGCCGTTCGCATAACGGAATTCGCCTCGCCAGCCGTTGATATTATCCGTAAGCCCGTCGTTGCGATAATCGCCCGTAAACTCAAGTTCACAATCCTGCGTCGCCACATCCGGGCAGCCCCAGTTTGCGATATCGAGATGATGCACACCCCAGTTGACGATGAACCCGGCGCAGTAGTCCCAGATAAGATACCAGTCAGGCCACGCTAATCGCCCACCGTTGTATGGCTTCATCGGCGCAGGACCGACGTACATATCATAATCAATCCCTGCCGGAACCGCCTCATCCACCGGCGCATTCATATAAGTCCGCTTGTACGTTGGCCCGGGTGCGCCCACCCTCACCGTATGTATCTTGCCTAAGTAGCCGTTTCGCGCAAGGTCACACGCAAAGCGGAACCTCCTGTCCGACCGCTGTTGCGTCCCTGTCTGAAATACCCTGTTGTACTTTCGCACCGCGTCACGAATCGCCTTGCTCTCCGCCACGGCCACGCCCAACGGTTTTTCACAGTACATATCCTTGCCCGCCTGTGCCGCAGCAACCGCTATCAGTGCGTGCCAGTGGTCCTGCGTTGCAATGCACACCGCATCTATGTCCTTGCGCGCAATTACTTCCCGCCAGTCGTTGTATGCCTTGCACTCGTTGTTCTGGTAAACCGCGTCCACAATGCTCTTTGCCTTTTCTCTGCGCTCCTTCACGACATCACAAACGGCCGCCATCTGCACAATTCGATTGCCGCAGAACGCCTTCATATTCCCCGTGCCCTGCCCGCCGACGCCGATACACGCCATCACAATCCGCTCACTTGGCACCGTCGAGCCCTCGCCCCCCAGTACCGATGAGCCGACAAAATATGGAATAGCAATCGAACCGGCGGCGGTTCCCGTCGCCTTTGCAAGAAACGAGCGTCTGGTAAAACCTTTATTACGTCCCATTATGTTCTCCTAATTCACGCCTGTAAATGCCACGGGCTTCGCATAGGTCTTGTCAGCAGTTTGTTTGCCTCGTCATCGCCGACAAACTTCTCGGTTGCAGCGTCCCACTTGAGCCGGCGTTTCAACCTTACCGCCGTCTCGGCAATCATACCAAGATATGACGCCTTATGCCCGGATTCAACGGGAGACACCCCGTCGCGCCGGGTTTTCACGGACTTGATGAAGTCGGCTCGATGGTCATTGGATGTGTGCAGTTGTGCGTCACCGGGCTTGATTTGCACCTGCAGCAGCGACTCCGGCTTTGTCCAGATTCCATATCGATTCACGTGTACCCAGCCCTCGTCTCCCGTAAACGCGCACCCATCATTTTCATCCGTCTTCTCCACCGCATCCGTGTATATCATTTTCAAACCGTTGGCGTAACGGAATTCACCCCGCCAGTCGTTGATATTGTCGGTCAGCCCGTCGTTGCGATATGTCCCCGTGAACTCAAGCTCGCAGGACTGATTCGCCACATCCGGGCAGCCCCAGTTCGCAATGTCAAGGTGATGCACGCCCCAGTTGACGATAAAACCGGCGCAATAATCCCAGTTCAGATACCAGTCGATGCCGAAGACCCGCCCGCCGTTAAACGGCTTCTTCGGAGCAGGCCCCAGCCACATATCCCAGTCAAACCCCGCCGGCACCGGCTCTTCCACAGGCGGCTTGAGATACTCCCGCTTGTACTGCGGCCCAGGCGCACCCACCCTCACCGTATGAATCTTGCCTAAATACCCGCTCCTCGCCAGCTCGCACGCGAACCTGAAGTTCCGCTCCGACCGCTGCTGCGTGCCTGTCTGAAATACCCTGTTGTACTTTCGCACCGCCTCCCTGATTGCCTTGCTCTCCGCAACACACACCCCTAACGGCTTTTCGCAGTACATATCTTTGCCCGCTGCCGCCGCCGCTACCGCTATCAGCGCATGCCAGTGGTCCTGCGTCGCAATGCACACCGCATCGATATCCTTTCGCGCAAGCACCTCTCGAAAGTCGTTGTACATCACACAGCCCTTGTCGCCGTACTTCTCGTCAATGATGCCCTTGGCCTT
>CAYGVZ010000173.1:0-6578 GCA_964353475.1 uncultured Pirellulales bacterium
TTTGAAGACGAGAACGTCTGGCTGACGCAAAAAACGATGGCGGAGCTGTTTGATTGTTCCGCGGACAATGTTTCGCTGCACGTGAAGAATATATTTGGAGAAAAGGAGCTTGACGAAAAATCAGTTATCGAGGAATACTCGATAACTGCTTCAGACGGGAAGAAATACAAAACGAGGCATTATTCTTTAGAGGCCATAATCGCCGTCGGTTACAGGGTCAATTCGGCGCTGGGGGCGCGGTTTTTCAGGGATTTTGGAGGCGATTCCAGTCGGCGTCGAAGCCGTCGATTTGGGGTATTTCGAAGGACGTGAAAAGCCATCGGCTGTCCTGTTTTCGCAGGGTGGCCTCAATCTTGAAAACCATCTGCTTTCTGTATTCATAGATGTAGCTTTGGGGGTCGAACAGGACCCTTACGGTGAAGAGAACCGTGGCCTGGGGGGAATGGACGGTGACGGAAGGGAACCTGTAAACGGTTTTCAGAATGGTCGGTTCCGACAGTACGCCCCTGCAGTGGGCCATCAGTGACCTTTTGGATTTGTGAAAGGAATCATGGTAGTCGTCGGCAATGAGCTGTTCGATGGCGGTGCAGTCCTCACGTTCGGCGGCCTTGACGGTTTTCGCAACGGCGGACTTGATTTGTTCCTGGTCCGTCTCAATGAGATAGTCAATCCCAAAGGCGGCTGCGGCAATGAGCAAAGGCAGCAGCCAAAGCAGTCGGCGTTTGCCGGTCAGATAGTAATTGAGATAAACGAGGATAATGAAGACGGCGCCGGAGGCAGCCAGCAAGGTCCACGGCTGTTCGAGGATATTGAACATTCGATAACTCCCTGTCAGGTCAGGATTCCGGGACAAGCTGCACGCGTGCGATTCTCTTTTGAAGCGCACGGGTCGTTTTGTAATCGGTCATATCGGGCGCTAAGGCGGTTACGGAGATGTACCCTTCGATGAGGGCGGCGGTGTCGGTGGGCGAGCTGTCGGACAGGTCGGGGCCTCCGGCGAGCTGGAAGACGGTCTGGCCATGCTCGTTTATCTGAGGGATGTAGTATTCATCGAAGCCCTTGTTGGACTGGGGAACAACCTTGATGCCTTTGGGCTGCCCGGCAGAGAGCAGCGGCACGTTAATGTTTATGACGGTGCCGGGGTCGATTGGCAGCAGTTGTTTAAGGATTCCTACACAGTATTTGGCGGCTGTGTCGAAGTCCATATTTTCTTCGGCGGCGACACTCAAGGCGACGGAGGGGATTTTGAGCAGGGCGCCTTCCATAGCCGCGGCGACGGTGCCTGAGTAATAGATATTTATGCCGGCGTTGGCGCCGTTGTTAATGCCGGCGACAAGGAGGTCGATGGGGTGCTCGCACAATTGCATTGCAGCGAGCTTGACGCAGTCGGCGGGCGAGCCGGCGACGCTATAGCCGGTAAAGAGGCCGTTGATATCAACCTTGTTGCACAGAAGTGGGTGCTTGAATGTGACGCTGTGGCTTGCGCCGGAGCGGCTCTCTGCGGGGGCGACAACGGTAACATTGCCGAGCGAAATAAGCTCCTTGTAAACGGCGGCAAGGCCGGGTGCAAAGATGCCGTCATCGTTGGTTAGAAGGATGTTCATAAACTGGGTACTTGATACTCGATACTGGTACTCGATTCTCGTAACCCCCAACATAAAGTTGGGGGCTAAATTTGAGATTGCGGCGGTTTGTCAAACATTGGAGACCGCCCTATGGTCAATCGCGGAATGAATTGTAACGGGCGGGGGGACTGATGTCAATTGACAGTTGCGGCCTCTGGTGTATAATCGCCGGGTATGAGAGAGTATGTAAAAGGCCGGGAGCAACTGGTGATGACCAGAGAGCAGGTGCGTGCGTTTGACGCCTGGGCGATAGAGGAGGTCGGCGTTCCCGGGGCGGTCCTGATGGAAAACGCAGGGCGAGCGTGCGCGGAACTTCTGGCTGAACAGCTTAAGGGCATATCGAAGCCGAAGGTGTGCATATTCTGCGGGACGGGCAACAACGGGGGGGACGGGTTCGTGACGGCGCGGCACCTGTTTAACCGGGGGTTTGAGGTTACGGCGGTTATATGCGGAGACCGAACAAAGATCAAGGGCGATGCGAAGATAAATCTCGACATTTTCGAGATAGTTGGCGGCCGAATCGAGCAATTAAAGATGAGCAGCGATGAGGACATAGAGCAGCGAGTCGGTCGATTAGCCGCGGGAGCAAACGTAATTGCTGACGCCATATTCGGGACGGGACTGGAGGGGGCGCTGCGGGATGAGTATAAGCGGCTGATAGAGGGGATAAATGCGCGGGGGTGCAAAGTGTTAGCGGTGGATATTCCATCCGGATTAGATTGCGACACCGGGCGACCGTTAGGGACGGCGGTAAGAGCGGACTGGACAGTAACGTTTGTCGCGGTCAAGCGAGGATTCGTTGAGGATTGTGCCCGGCAGTACACGGGTCAGGTATATGTCGCCTCGATAGGGGTATCGCCGGGGCCCGGCGGCAAGATAAGCAGGATGTTTTCCAGCTTGGGTTCCTTCGAGGCCGACCAGCCGATATAGGCCAAAAGAAAAACCCCCGGCGACGCCGGGGGCTGATTGCGAATGAAATGGTCAAGCGACGCCAGTCGCGTCAAAATGCGCCGGGTCGCGTTGCCTGTGCCGTGTAGCCGATGAAATAGAGGAATCTGTCGGCGTTGAAGACCGGTACCGACAGCGACTGCGCCTGGCTGATGAGCTTGTTGTAGGCATCGAGCCGTGCAACGGCACGGTCGTATTTCTCCATTGCATCGGGATAGACCTCGAGCTCTTCGAGGGTGGGCTTTCTGGGGACAATCGGCGGCTCGCCGAGGACCACGAAATCGGTGTTGACCGAGACGGTTTGTGTGGTCGTGCCGCCCCACTTGCGGATAAGGCCGGCGATTTTCTCGATTGCATCGACGTCAAAATCACCGTCTTTGTTCAGGTCGAACTCGCCGGCGACGACGAAGGAGTTGGCCCTGGAGCCGTCCCATATAAGGTTGGCGATGACGTCGTCCACGACGATTGGATTTTTGGAATTGGCGCGTGTGATTGCGGCGACCGACACGCCCTTGTCAACGCTGTAAACCTCTATTTCCGCCTTGCCCTTGCCGTCTTTGGGTATTGGCTGATTCTTTTCATAGACGGAGAAGGTCAGGCCGCGATAGACGTGGTCGTCGCTGCCGATATTTAGATGAGCGATTTTGGCCTGGCTGTCAACGAGTATGACCTTGCCGTCGGGCTTGAAGGCGGCGGCTTCCGCATCTGGCGGCGGCTTGACGGTATAGACGTTCTCCTGGAGTACACGCTGGATTCTATCTTGTGCGGCTTTTAGCTCTGCCTGTGTCTTGAGGAGTTCCTTGCTTGTCTGGTCGCGTGAGAGGCGTTCCTGGTCGAGCTTGGCCATCAGGTCCTTTGCCCGCTCATCGCCTGATTTTTCGAGAGTAGCGCGCAAGCCGTCGTAGTCGGACTGCACTTTTTCGACCTGCTGCTGGAATGTTTCTTTTTCGGCGAGCAGTATCTGCTCTTTCTGAAGTCCTGCGGCGAGGGCGTCATCAAAGCGTTTTTGCAACTGGTCGAGGCGAGCGTTGAGGGCATCGGTTGCGTTAACGGAAACATCAAGAGCGGCCTTGATTCGCTCGACGGCGCCGATAAGCCCGACCGAGTTGGGGTCAAGAGCAACCACCACGCCGCCAGCCGGTGTTTTCGAGAGCAGTTTTTCCTCATAACCAGCCAGCACGTCCTCGGGCGTGGGGACAAACCACAGTCCTGCGATTTGCTTTTTGTCGTCATAGACGAGCTTTATGTCCATCGGGCCTTTCTCAAACGCGCAGGTCACCAGCACCAGGTCTGTGTCGAGCTCTTTTGTGCTGCGAGAGCCGAGTTGGCGTTTGAAAGCCCCCGTTTGTTCGATGGTTGCCTTCCAGAGTTGTTCGAGTTTATCGGCGGGCAGGGCGGTTTTCATATTCGGGTCGAAGGATTCGACTACTTTTGCAAACTGCTCTTTGGCCAGCAGTTCAACAAATTCATTTGGCGGCTGTTGTGGGGCAGCGCCGGCGACTGGCTGGCGGCCGGCTACCTGTGCAAAGGTATCCTGTACCTTGCGCCTGACCATATCGACCTTGACCTCAGCGGAACTGTCGGTGGCAGGGCCGGGAGTTATCAGGGCAATGGTCTGGTCGAGGTAGCCCAGTACGGTAGCGAGGCGGCTTTTGCCCTGCTGCTCGGTTCCGATAAGGGCACCAATTTTCTGGATCTCGCTGGGACTGGCTACGTCGTTAAGCTGTCTTTGAGCGGTTTCGGCAGCGGCCTTTTGGTCTTCAAACTTGATGTAAAACACTATAGCAGAAGAAGTTGCGACTATGAACAGCGCGACGAATGCAATGAGAGACCACAGCAATGGGTCGGTTTGAGGTCTTTTACTAACAGGCATACAATGCTCCTGAAGAAACACCACAAAACTGGGTTTTCGGGACTCACAGACACACCATTATCGTCCGAAAACAGGCGAAAGTCAAGCAAAAACCACACAGGATTATGGCTCAGGATGGCTTGGCTGGCCGCGTTTAGCAGGCGGTTATCTGTAAAGATGGGCGAGATGGGGGGCTTGTGGATGGGGCAATTCTGAAGGTGTTTGTTTTCTATCAAGCGCTGTGGTAATCTTGTGAATTGTTGGCGGGTACAGGGGCGGGTATGGTATTACGGCTGACATTGGGCGGCAAGTATGGGTAGAGAACGATTGCAGAAGATTATGGCGGCAGCGGGTGTGGCGTCCCGGCGAGTGTGCGAGCAGTTCATTGTCGAGGGTCGCGTCGCAGTGAATGGCCGGGTGGTTGATACGCTGCCCGTGTTCGCCGACGCCGATGAGGATGAGATAACGGTCGATGGCAGGCGCATCCGCCGCGGCGAGAAGATTTACTTTCTGCTTAATAAACCCAAGGGCGTTATCTGCACCAGTTCCGACCCGCAGGGAAGGGTAAAGGCGACGGATTTGATTCGCTGTCCCCATCGGATATTCTGCGTAGGCCGGCTGGATGTGGATACAACGGGTCTTATATTGCTGACTAACGACACCGAGGTGGCGAACAAGCTGACCCATCCTAAATATCGCGTCTCCAAGACGTACGTTGCGAAAATCAAGGGTTATGCCGGTGATGAGCAGGTTGAAAAACTGCGAAGGGGCGTATGGCTTGCGGAAGGCAGGACCAGCGAGTCGAGGGTTACGGTACTGACTCGCCGGGCTGCCGAGTCGGTCATCGAGATTACAATCAGCCAGGGGCTTAATCGTGAGATTTGCAGGATGCTCGCCAGGGTAGGTCTTGATGTGAAGTCGCTCAAGCGGACGAGGATAGGCAAAATAGATGATCACGGCCTGGGCGTGGGCAGGTTTCGGCTGCTGACAAGGGCTGAGGCGGCGTATTTGAAGAGAATTCAGGATGAAGAAGTATGAGCAAATGCGACGGGCAAATGGGGTTCCCGCGGAAATGAACAGACGGCAAATGCTCGGCTGGGCGGCGCGAGGCGGTGCGGCTATGGCCCTTGCGCCGGCGATATGGGCGGGAGGATGCAGGGGGCGCAACAAAGGCAGGATGCCCAATATCATTTTCATTATCGTCGATACGCTTCGAGTGGACCACGTTGGGTGCTGCGGATACGAGAGAAAGACGACGGCGAACATAGATAATCTGGCGAGGGACGGGATACTGTTCAATAACGCCATTGTCCCTGCGCCGTGGACGCTGCCTTCAATAGGAAGCATACTGACCAGTCAGTACCCAACAACGCTTGGAATCCGTGACAAGATAACGGTTATGGATGCGAAGTTTGCGACATTGCCGGAGATATTGAAGGCAAACGGCTACCGGACAAAGGGCATCGTGTCGCACACGCTTGTTTCGGCGCGTCTCGGTTTCAACAAGGGATTCGACAGTTTCGACGAGACGGCTTTATTTGGCCACGAGGGGGTCAGCTCGCCGCAGGTGTCCGACGAGGCCGTGCGATTTCTCAATGAAAACCACGAGCAGCCCTTCTTCTTGTTTGTGCACTACTTTGACCCGCACTACAACTTTATACTGCACGACAAGTACAACTATTATCCATCCTACGGGGGTCGAGTGAAGAGCAATCATCCGATACTGGACTTGTGGCGCCAGCGGGATAATCTGACGAAAGAAGACATCCGGTTTATTGTTGCACTTTACGATTCAGAGGTTGCCTTTACCGATGAACACGTCGGAAGGGTGCTTGATACTCTGCGGCAGAGGCGGCTGTATGACGAGAGCATCGTGATTGTCAGCAGCGACCACGGAGAAGAGTTTATGGAGAGGGGATGGATTGGGCATACGGTAACGCTTTACCAGGAGTTGATTCGCGTTCCGCTGATTATGAAGGTTCCCGGGCACAGGGCCGGGGAAATCACGTCGCCGGCGGGGCTTATCAATCTGGCGCCTACGGTGCTGGATTGCCTGGGCCTGGAGGCGCCCGCGGAATTTGAAGGGCGTCCGCTGGGTCTTGACGCGGGACGTTCGAGCAAACCGGAACCGATATTCAGTGAGACGTTTAACC
>CAYGVZ010000174.1:0-6547 GCA_964353475.1 uncultured Pirellulales bacterium
TTAATTATACGGCCAAGCAAGGCATCGGGTTAAGCAGTTTTCACATCGAGATTCCCACCCCGGCGGTCAACGAATGTAAGCGGCAAAAAACATATCGTTGAGCCATTAGCCCCAAAAACTCGTTTTTGAACAGATGTAACCTACTATTCGTAGTACATTGGGTGCCGAACGGGCGTAATTGCCGGCCACTACTATAAGAAATGGTGCAAGGATATTCCGTTATGCTTATGTCCTTACATATCCTGACACGGAGACAAAATAACTGCAAGTATGTAAGTATCTCTAATTTAAGCAGTTACCGCATCAAATCAGGAAAATGCGCTCTTTTCGGGTTCAATATGGCAATAACAGGGCTTGATTAAGGAGGGCTTTTTGTGGTATATTATGGCGCTTATGGTTAAGAGCAAGTCGGTAACTCGGAAAAAACAGGCAAAACGCCCATCCCGCCTCACGCCGGTAGAAGGCGCTAAGCCCTTCAGGACCTACGAACAGGCCTTAGAATACCTGTTTACGAAGACGGACTACGAGAAGGAAAGGCACCTGCGCTACAACGTTGACACGTTCAACCTCAAGCGAATGGAGAGGTTGCTTGCACGGGTAGGCAACCCGCACAAGAAACTCGATACAGTCCATATAGCCGGCACAAAAGGCAAGGGCAGCACGGCCACGATGCTGGCGAGGATGCTCGAGGCCAACGGCTACAAGGTCGGGTTGTATACCTCGCCCCACGTGGTTGACCTGCACGAGCGGATAACAGTTAACTCGCAAATGGTAACCAGACACGAGATGCTGGGGCTGCTCAATCGCATATACGGACCTGTGGAGAAGTTATCGAAGACCGACAAACCGACCTTCTTTGAGATTCTAACAGCGATTGCATTTATGCACTTCGCTGATACCAAAACGGACATCGCCGTTATCGAAACCGGAATGGGCGGACGTTTAGACAGCACGAACGTTATCAAACCGAAGGTCGTGGGAATAACCAGCTTGAGTATGGACCATCAGCAGCAGTTGGGCGACACGATTGAAAAGATAGCGAAGGAAAAAGCGGGTATATTCAAGCCCGGTGTCCCCATCGTAACCGTCCAGCAGGACGCCGGGGCGATGCGCGTTTTGAAGTCGCAGGCCGCCGCGGTCAAGGCACCGCTCAGCGTTACGGGCGTGGACATTGACTTCTCGCACCGTTTCGAGACCTCGCCGGAACACGGGCCCCACAACCGCGTCTGCCTGACAACGGAGACGAGCAAGTTCGAGCATCTGCGTGTGCCGTTGCAGGGCATTCATCAGGCGATAAACTGCGGGCTTGCGCTGGCTCTGCTCGACAAGCTCAAGGCAACCGGCTACAAGATTGACAACGACAAGGCGGTGGCAGGTCTTTCGAGCGTGCGGATGGCAGGCCGGATGGAGATGATTTGCGATGACCCGCGGATTCTGATAGACGGCGCTCACAACGCCGCGAGCATCCGCGCACTGATGTATGCAATCGGCCAGAGCATACCATACGATTCGATGATTGTGATATTCGGCTGCAACGAGGACAAGGACGTGAAAGGGATGCTCAATGAGCTGCAGTACGGAGCGGATAAAGTGATTTTTACCCGCAGTAACTCCCCAAGGGCGATGTCGCCGGATGAACTGGCCGAGATATACACGGCGGCTACCGGCAAGATGTGCCAGAGCGCACTGACGCTTGGCGAAGCAATGCGGCTTGCAAAAAGCGCGGTGAGTAAGGAAGACCTCGTTTGTATTACCGGCAGCTTTTACCTTATAGGCCAGGCGAAGGTGCTGTTCCAGCCGGCCTGAACCCGGCCTGCCCGCGAGATTCCTATAGTCAGGAACGGACCTGATGAAATTATCCATTGTGATACCCGCCTACAACGAGCGCGGCAAAATCGGCGGCGACATAGAAAAGGCGGTGGAGTTTCTGCGCAAAAATAACATCACCGGTGAAATAATCATTTCAGACGACGGCAGCACGGATGGGACTGCAGAGACAGCGAAGCAGGCGGCGGGTAAATTACCGTTGACGACAACCACCCGGGTAATCGGCTGCGGGCAACATCACGGAAAGGGCTACGCAGTTCGCAGCGGCATTGCGGCGAGCCGCGGCGATTACGTGATGTTTGCAGACAGCGGATGCTGCACGGCTTATGAAGATGCATTGCGCGGGCTGCATTTGATTGACGGCGGGCAGTGCGAAATAGCACACGGGTCGCGGCGGCTGAAAGAAACACAAATTGTCCGCGACCAGGGTTTCTACAGGCATATCTGCTCGCTTGTGTTTCACCTCTTTACCGTGCGTGTTATGGGCATACCGCGAGAGCTTACCGATACACAGTGCGGTTTCAAGGTATATCGCGGAGATGCAGCCAGGGTTCTGTACGCACAGTGCAGAACAGACGGCTTTATGTTCGATATCGAGGTGATACTTCGCGCACTGAAGGCCGGCTACAGAATAAGAGAGTTCCCCATCGAGTGGGCCTGCGACCGGGACAGCCGGCTGTCGCCCACAAGGAGTTTGTGGCGGATACTGCGGGAGCTTGTGGCGATAAAGAGGATGATTGGCGCGATTTGATTCAGTCGGTGCCTTTTGGCCACTGCCCGAAACGCAATACCCCTTTTCTCTCCTGTACCAGCAAAGCAAGGATGCCCGCGTGCGACGCGCAATAGCGTTCGACTTCATCCGGCGACATAACCATAAAAGCGGTTGAGAGGGCGTCGGCGGCAGCGGCGTCGCCGGCGCCGGACCAGGCGGCGATTTTGCCCTCGACGGGCCTGCCGCAGCGAGGGTCAATTATGTGCTTTCCTTTTTCGACGCCTGATGCACCGATTGCACGGTCGCGCAGGTAGAGCTGGGCAAGGACCTCGTGGCGACCTCGCGGATTTCTAAACCTTACGGGCCAGCCGTCGAGGCGAGGAGGCGTCCCAATCGACAATATCGAGCTGAGGCCCGCCGAGATATAGGCGCAGTCAATTCCCCATTGGCGCAGCAGGGCGGCCATTTTGTCGGCGGCATAGCCCTTACCTATGCCACCGAGGTCGATTTTGACGCCGTCGCGCAGGATTGCTACGGTGTGATCGTCTCTATTCAGTTTGATTAGATTGCTGCCTGTACGGCTGCGTGCGAGGGCAACCTCTTCTTTCGAAGGTTGCCTTGTCGCCCTGTCTTTGGTCAGCCAGCACTCATACAATGAGCCGACGGTTATATCGAACACCCCGCCGGTTTGCTCATACATCCCGACGCTGATTTCCAAACACTCAAAAACCTCCGGGGTTACGACTACCGGCTCGCTGGCGGCAAGTGAGCTTATGCGTGAAACTTCACTGTTGGGGACGAACCGACTCAACTTCACCTCAAGGCGGTCAAGCTCATCGAAGGCGGCCCAGGCGGCCTGCCCAGCAAAGACAGGGTCTTCGTGTACGATGAAGACCGTGAAAGGCGCAGCCATAGCCGTGTGTGAAAAACGTCTCAGGTTGGGTATTGCCGCCCAGTCCTTTTCGATATCGTTTGCATCGCCAGACATTGAATCCACTATTCTTGATGCGTTACTACTTATTATCCGCCTGCGGACGCTGCAGCCGGTCGAGCAACTCCTTCGTCACGTAACCGCGCAGCTCCACATTCGGACGCAGCCAGACGGTCCTTTCAAACAGGGGCATATACAGGTTTTTCTGCCCCGGCGGCGAAGCGCCGTACAGTTGCGAAATTAAATCGTCCTCTACGTCAGGCGAGGCCAGTACCACGGGCGCAGGCGTCAGGGTATCCTCCACGCGGCTCCAGTAGCCAACGTTTGTGAACGACCTGAGATACCAGGGCAAGGGCCAATAATCGCTGCCTGAGCAGACGACCTGAATCGGCATATCGTGCCGCTGGGGATGAACGGCAGCCACTTCTGCGACCCGGTTGGCTACCTTGTACACGTCCGCAGTGGGATGTGCATAGACATAGGGATTATTATGGTCTGTGTATAAGATGTAATTGGCCGTGAACGCCTGGAGGGTCAGGTCCAATGCAACAGCAAAGAAAAACACGCCGAGGACAAAACGCGCAGACGGCCTCGATACCAGCTTGAGTACGGCCACGGCTCCCACAGCGGCAAGGATTATCATACCGTGCAAAAAGGTAAGCACGCACCAGGGGGTTTTGTATGGTATGAACGAATAAGCGGCTGTAACGCAAACAGTGTAAAGAGCAATGAAACGGAGCAGTTGTTTGTCGCCGCAGGGCATTTTCCCGACCAGCATCAGGAGAATACAAACCAGGGCAAGAATGACGATGAAACCCTCGGTGTAGGGCGAGCCTGCGGAGACCTTCGAGTAAAGAAGCAACTTGAGATAATAGTACCATGGGTGGTTGTGAATCTGGCTGTGGCCAGCGCGGTTAAAATATACGGTGTAGGTTTGAAATGAGTCGAGTACGCCAGCGGGATTCGTCAGAAATGAACTGTAGAATATCGCCGAGGCGGCCAGAGCAACGGCAACTGCAATCAGCAGATGCGATAATTTCACTTTTTCGCCGCCATTTTGTTGTGTAAAGCCGCCCCGGTGCAAGAGCAGCGTAATTACAAGCGAGACGAGCATACAGCCGAAAGCGATAATGCAGGTCTCTTTTGTTGCGTGCATAAGCCCCGCGCACAGGCCCGCAAGAACGGCCCATATAATCCTGCGGTCCTTTGCATACCGATATCCAAATGTGATAACACCTGCGGTGAAAAAGACCAGCAGCATTTCCTGTATGTAATAGCGGCTGTAGAAGACAAAGGCCGGCGAGACGGCGGTAATCGCGGCAGCGGCCATTGCAGCCGACCTGCCGATGCCGTCTCGAAACAGCAGAGGCAAAAGAACCAGACCCAGCCCGAAAACAACAGGGACGATTCGCAGCGTGAATTCAGTAATTGTTGCATACGAGGTTTTGCCCGTAAGCCAGGCAGGTATGAGCGTGAAATAGTTGAGCGTGGGGCCGTGGAACTCCTGCGGGTCGTAGCGATAGTCGTTTTGTTCGAGAAGCCGGCCGAACTTGTAGCCATGCACGGCCTCATCGCCGTGCATCGGCCGCATTTGCAATTGCGGCAGGCGCAGCGCTACAGCCGCCCCTGCCACAAACAGGACACATATCCACCGGTTTTTTGTCATTTCGCAGATTTGGTGCGAAAAGCACTACTTCTGAACGGGTCTTCCGAACACTTCAACCTCGATGTAATTGTTCATATCGTTGCTGTTGTTGCCGTTGCTGTAGCAGCGAATGTAGCGGGCAACGACGCCTTTGCCCTCGATGAGCTTGCCTTCGCTCGTCTCAACGTAATTCATATCCGTGCCGATACCAAGTCCGGCGGTATTGTCACCATCGTTGTTGAAAACGGTGCGGACGTTGGTTATGAAGTCCGCATCATCGGCGACCTGGACAATCACATCGAAATAGACCTTTGCCTGCTTGTGGTAGTGCCACAGCACGACTGCATAGATTTCACAGGGAGCGCCGAGGTCGATGGTAACGTGCTGCAGGCCGGGGCCAAACTCGACGTAGCTGCCGTCCGCCGCCTCCTTATCGCCGTTGGTAATCCACTCGGTTTCCCCCATAATCGGCTCCTGGTCGGACGACTTTACGCTCTTGCCTGCGGCCACATTGACCGTTCCCTTGGGGGCGTAGAATGGCACGCGTGGTTTACCGAGGGGTTTTTCAAGATTTGTTACGCCTGAGAAACTCTGGGGCGTCCCCACAAACATCGGCTTGGGCAGCACGATGGGAATCGGCTCCCAGTCGGCAGGGTGAGCCGCAGCAGGTTCAGCGGCTGCCGGCTTTGCCGTGTTCGGCTCCACCGCCGGCTTGACGGGCGCCGGCTGCGCCTTTGGCTGGGGGGCGGCCGGTTGCGCTTTTGGTTCGGCAACAGGCGGCTTAGGCGATTCCTGCTGGGGGGATTTCTTGCACGACGGCACAAAAAACGCCAACACCACAAAAACCAATACAAGCGTACTCAGCTTCGACTTCAAAATTCCGTGTAACATTTTGCTCTTATCTCCTTTTTTAGGTTATCCTGTACCGTACTGTAACCAAACGGGACACAGACGCCAACCGGTTTATCCTATCCGACATCCGGCATCCTGTCAATTTCAAACGCAACTGCATTTCGGCTAAATCAGTTGCGTCTTTCCCGGCACTGCAACTGGTTCCACAGGCAACGGGCCAAGTTCGTACGTCGGCGGGGTGAGATCCAGTTTCGACTGGTTCATCACCCAGTCCCATTTCAGCTCGCGTCCGGTGTATGCGCTCATCCTGCCCATAATGGCGGTCAGCGTGCTTTCCGCAACGCGGACGCCTTCGTTGAGCGGCTTTCCCTCGCGGATACTCTTTATCAAATCAGCGTGCTCAATTTCATAAGGATTCGGGTCGGGGCCGTCATACTTGTAGGCGTTGGGACCGTCTATGGTTGCGCTTGTGCCGTCGAGGTAAGCAGCACCTTTGGTACCGACGATATGTTCGGAAACACGGTCACTGCAGCCCTCCATCTGCCTGCACATACTTAGCGGGCGGACGCCGTTGGGGTAC
>CAYGVZ010000175.1:0-6535 GCA_964353475.1 uncultured Pirellulales bacterium
AGGTCAGCCAGCTCCTTGTCGGACGGCAGGTCTTCAGTAACCGGGATGGAGGTAAAGGTCGAGAGCAGCCGGGCGTCGGGCGTAACCCGGATGTCGAGGCGAGCGATGTATTTTCCGAGTCGGCCCGCGGAGATGACAAGAGGTCTGTCGCCGGGGCCGCTGAGCAGTATCGCCTCATCGGCCTGCGGCGGCAGAAGAATGCAGTCGATAATGCCCGCCTGCGAGGCGGTCTCAACGGCGGCCTGGTCGCGCTGGTTGAGGATAAGGATGTTGAAACAGGGTTTCGTAAGGTCGGACGAAGCAGGCGGGAAAATCTCAGCTATGTTATCCGGTGAATCAGCGGCGGCGACGGTTAATTGGATAGTTACGGCGGCAGCAGGCAATTGTCTTGTGAATGTTTGGGAGGCGGCGGTAAGGACTGCAAATGATGAGCCGAGGGTGTCGGACAAGCCGAGCTGAGCGGCGATTTGGGCGTCCTGGTCGGTGAGGTTGACCAGGTCGTAGCGGAGAATGGTGAGGGCCTGGATGAGGATGTTGAATTTGATGAGGTCCTGTTCTGATGATGAAGGGACGAGCGAGCCGGTGTCGATGATGAATCGGCGATTTGGGCCAACGGCGTTGAGGATGGCGGGACGTTTTTCGAGGCCGCCGAGCTGTCCGCCGGAGCAGCCGCAGGGTCTCAACTCGCCGAGGGTGTTACCGGAGAAGAAGACGGTAACGCAGCTGTTTGGGTCGCCCTGTGCGGGCGGCTGGCCTGGGGCGGTTTGAAGTAACACCGCGACCACCGCGAGTATGGATACTGCCGTAGGCATAGTCCTGAATAGAATAATCGGCAAAATGGTTTCGGCAAGCTCATCATAAAAGCCAGTCCGCCTCGACTCGCCCGCGGCAAGTCGGGCGAGGCGGGCAGTTTTATTGCCTTGCGTAAAATCCCCGGCAGGGGACGTCGATTTTCTGGCCGCCTTTGATGGTAATGGTGAGGGTATCGGTAAAGACCCTGGATTTGGTCTCGGTGGGCGGCGGAGTTATCTCAAGGTTGAGCTTGTAGCGGTTGTCGATTTTCTCCTTGGAGAGGGTTTTGATGAGTCCGTCTTTGGAGGTTACGGAGTCGATTTCGAAGTCCTCGCCATAGTTGTTCAACACCCAGAGTTCCTTTTGAGTGGGCTGCTGCGGCTGGGCGTTAAGGACGTTGATGGAGGGTGGATTGACAGTGAATTCGGGCAGGACGGTGAAGGGGACGATGAGGGTGGGGCACTCGGGGTGGGTGAGGTTGATTTCGATGCGGCCGTTCAAGCTGCCGCCCATTTTGTCGGGGGAGATTTTAGTATTGAGGACAAACTGGGTTGCCTTTTGAGCCGGGTCGAATGGGGCGGAGACGGCGTCGCCGGTGGCGCTGATGGCCGTGACTGCAAAGGGCAGGTTGTCGATACCGATGAGTTTGAGTTCGGCCTGGCCGGCGTTGGCGCCCTTGAGCGAGTATTGGAGCTTCTGCGGCTCGAAATTGACCTTCTGGACGATTGTGGCGTTTATGGTCAACTGGACTCTTTCGTTGTTGGGGTCGTTTGTGATGACATAGATGTATCTTGTCTGCAGTCCGGAGACCTTGGGTGCGGCGTAGGTAGCTTTTAATGCGCCGCATTCGCCCGGGGCGTATTCTTTTTTGCCAAGCTCGGTGACGGTGCAGCCGCAGCTTTTGTCAATACGGGTGATTATGAGGTTGGCGTCGCCGTTGTTGCAGAATTTGAACTGGCAGTCGTTCTTTGTGTCTGGGCCGATGTTGCCGAAGTTATGGATGAGCTGCTCGAATCTTATTCTGCCGACGCCCTTTGGCGCGGCATTGGGTTCGCCGGCCGGCGTTGCGGCCTGGTGGTTGGGGTCCTGGGCCACAGTTACGGGAACAAGGCAAAAGAGGCATCCGGTAATAACCACGGTTGCGAGGATGAGTTTTGTGTTCATTCTATTTGTCCTCCAAGTATACTAACGATACCCTGTAAGTTCGGCCAAAACGGAAGGTATATTTTAGTAAAAACCGGCGTTGCCAGCAAGGGCTTTTCCGGCATAGCAAACCGGCGGTCGGGAAGGGGCCGGCAGATAAGCCGCGAAAAAGCGGACAGGGCGTTGCTTTATGGCCGAGAACATAGATAATAATACTTTTACGGAACTTATTTGTTCGGAGCAAGTTATGGGCGCAGAAGGACCGAAAATCTCGGTGGTGGTGCCGCTGCTGAATGAGCAGGACAATATAAGACGGCTTTATGAGCAGATTGGGCAGGCAATGAGGGGTGGGCACGGCTACGAAGTGATATTTGTGGATGACGGCAGCACGGACGGCAGTTTCAAGATACTGTCGGAATTGCATGCGGCTGACGGGCGGGTGAGGGTGATACGGTTTCGTAAGAACTTCGGCCAGACGGCGGCGCTGAGTGCGGGATTTGCGTATGCCAGGGGTGAGGCGATAGTTGCGATTGACGGGGACCTGCAGAACGACCCGGCGGATATACCGATGATGGTGGCGAAACTGAATGAGGGATTTGACGTAGTAAGTGGGTGGCGCAAGAAGCGGTATGACAATGCGATAACGCGGCTGCTCCCTTCGATGGCGGCGAACTGGCTGATAGCGAAGATAACGGGTGTGCAACTCCACGATTTCGGTTGCACGCTGAAGGCGTATCGGCGGGAAGTGCTTGCGGAGACACGGCTGTACGGGGAGATGCACCGATTTATTCCCGCGCTGGCAAGCTGGAGCGGGGCGCATATCTGTGAGATGGTGGTAAATCACCGGCCGAGGACGGCGGGGGTGGCGAAATACGGTCTTGGCCGAATGTGGAAGGTGATGCTGGATTTGATTACGGTGAAGTTCCTCGGGGCATATTCGACAAAGCCGATATACATTTTCGGCGGTTTGGGGATGCTTACGGCTGTCGGGGCCATCCTGTGCGGCCTGGCGGTACTCTACCAGAAGTTCATTTCGGCGGCGCAATTGCCGATGAACCGCAACCCGCTGCTGCTGCTGGCGGTGTTGCTCATAACGGCAACGATACAGTTTGTCCTGATGGGGCTGCTGGCGGAGATGATGGTGCGGACGTATCACGAGTCGCAGGGCAGGCCGACATACGTGATAAGGGAGATACTTGAATCGCCGGGAGTGACAGGAGAAAGGAAATGAGCAAAGGTATCTCGACGCACAGGGGGCCGGCGAGAGGACGAGAGCAGAAGGAGCACGCAGTTGCAGAGGGGAAACGCCGGAGGGAAATAATTATCCTTGTTGTTGCGATTCTGGCGGGGATACCGTTTGTGCTTGGGAGGTATTTCGAGTTCAATTTCCCTGACCCGTTTGATAGCGCGGCTAACGTTTATTCTGCGCAAAGGGTGCTGGACGGCGCGCGGATAGGGATAGATGAGCGTCCGAGCGCGGCGCTGGCCACTCTGTTGGTGAATATGCTCGGCGTGCGGCTTTTCGGGTTTGGCGAGTTCGGACCCAAGATGATACAGACAATAGTTCAGGCAATAGCATTTGTGCTGATGTTTATCGCGATGCGCAAGGCCTTTGGGACGTTGCCTGCGGCGGTGGGGGTGATAGCAGCCAACATATATCTGTCGTCGCCGTTGATAGCGAAGTACGGCAACGTGAAAGAGCAGTATATGATTGCGTGTATGATAACGGCGGCGAGCTTGGTCATTTTGCGTTACCTCAACGGGCCGTGGTGGTATTCGCTGCTGGCGGGGGCGGCGGCCGCCCGGGCGCCGCTATTCAAGGAGACGCGGACATCGGCGGTGGGGGCGATAGGGTTATTTGTTTTGGCACAGGCGGTATTCAGACGCCGGACGATAAAACAGACGGCGGTTGAAATTGGTTTGCTGTTAGCCGGCGCGGTGCTGGCGATGGCGCCGCTGTATATCTGGATAATCGGGTGGGATGTCAAGGCGGGGCTGCCGTACTTTTTTCTTTGGAGCCCGGCGGTATGGAAATCGCTGCTGGCGATATTTGTGAAGATGAAAAGTGCGCCGGGCGAAGGGCTGGGGTACGTCGGACAGATTCGGGACGTGACGCCGTTTTCGCAACAGTGGCCGAGGGTGCTGCGTTTTTACCTGGTTTTAATACTGCCCGTTTCATTGGCGATTGGGTCTATTGTTGTCCGGCTGTGGAGGATGGGCCGGAGGATTGCAAAGAAAGAGGCGGGAACGGAGCCACGGGTTTACGAGCGATTTGTCCTGCTGCTGGGGGTGTGGTGGATTTTGGATATGGCGTTTGTGTGGATAAGCCCGGCGTCATACGAGCAGTATTATCTTCCGCTGACGGCATCGGGGGCAATGGCGGGCGGATACCTTATTGCGGTTTACCGTGACAAGTGGGCGGCAACAGCGTTTAAGGAGAAATGGGTGGTGATTGGGCTTGTCGGACTTATAGTAATGGTCGTAATGTCGTGGCAGATATTCTTCGGGCTGAGCAAAAGCGCATATTCAGGAATGGCATACGGCGAAAAGAGGCACGGGTACGTGCAGCGATGGAGGGAAATATCGATGCACAAGCAGATGGGTTCCGTGTGGCCGTGGGAGGCGGCGGGTGATTATATCCGGTTGAACAGCAAGAGCGGGGACAAGATATACGTGTGGGGGTGGTATCCGGGGATATACGTGCGGGCGCAGCGTTTCAGCAATGCGCCGGAGGCATGCGAGAGCGAGATGCACACTCAGCCGCCTGCGCAGTTCGCGGCAAAGATACAGGTGCTGCTGGATTCGTTTAAGAAAGATATGCCGAAGTTCATAGTCGATAGTCGCAAGCAGCATTTGCCACTGGACCGGCCCAAGCACGAACTGTGGCAAACGGTGCCGCCCGGGGTGATGGGCAACAAAGAGTGGGCGTTTTTGCCTGCCGATGAGAAGGTCGTTGCGGAATACGAGAGGCAGTGGTCGGAAATGCTGCGAAAGCGTTTTGGGGATGATGAGGCGGGACGGTACGAAGCAGTCGGGGCGCTGCGGAAGTTCGTGAGGCACAACTATGAGAGGGTGCAGATGTTCGGGGAGCACGTGCTGTTCAAGCTGAAGGCGGGAGCGGGCGGGAATTGAGAATTGCGAATTAAGAATTCGGAAGGGGGGAGATGATTTCAGTGGTCGATACTTGATGCTGGATACTTGATACTCGATAAGGGGGATTTGGCGGGGGGTGGTTTGTTTCTTATATTGTTGTTAGCTGGGTATATAAAGCGGAGCAGGCCGGTTGTATTGTGCAGCGGCGGGCCGTCCCAGGTATGTAAAATACAATCACCCGGCGAAAGCGTTGACGACACGCGGTTGTCGGCAACACTGGAGCTGGCCGGAAGCGGCGGCTCTGGGCAATCATTCTTAAACGGTAAATTGTGGGGGGGCCATATAAGTTTCTTTCCGAGTTGGGTCTCTGCGTATGGCGGACGCAGAGACCTTTTTATTTTTTCACGGGTCAGGCCGGGAATCTATTTGACAGCCGGGATGGCGCGCGCATAATGCAATGGCGGCCGGAATCCCGGTATGGATAATCGGGACCGTGCCTCGCAGTTTATGTTTTTGTCCGATACCCGGGCTTGCGGCGAAAGTGAGGTGGGCTGGCCTGTGAGATGTCCCTTTTGCAAGGAAGACAGGGATAAGGTCATCGACTCGCGTTCGAGCGACGGGGGGCGCATCATCAGACGCCGACGGCAGTGTCTTGCCTGCAAAAAGCGATTCACCACGTACGAGAAGATGAGCGAGACGGTCAAGCTTTCCGTCATCAAAAAAGACAACAGCAGGGTGCCATACGACAGGGAGAAAGTAATTGCAGGTCTGCAAAAGGCGTGTTACAAGCGTCCTGTCTCAGCGGAGCAGATTCGCCAGATTGCCGACAGGGTCGAGGAAGACATCTTCAAGAATTTCGACAAGGAGGTAACGAGCGCGTTCATAGGCGAAAACGTAATAAGGCATCTTCGCGGAGTTGACAAAGTTGCCTATATCAGGTTCGCCAGCGTGTATCGCGATTTCAAGGATGCAGGCGAATTGATTGAGGAGGTAACACAGGCCATCGCACAGTCCGAGTGCGAGGGCCAGCAGAAGCTTTTTGTGCAGTAGAGAACCCGCCCCCGGCGGGTTATGGGTTTTGCAGGGATGCGATATGGGGGCAGCCCGAACACAGGTTAGAGTGGTGAAGGCCGACGGCAGCATTGAGCGGTACGTGCACACCAAGGTTGTGGGTACGATAAATAATGCGCTCGCGGCGGCCGGGAGCGGCGATGCGATTGTCGCCGACCAGCTTGCCCAGGCCGTAACGTACTACCTGTACCGCGACAAAAGGTCGGCGACTGTAAACAGCAGCGACATATTCTCAATCATCCTGGCGGTGCTGTCAGGGACGGGATACGATGGGGCGGGCATCGCACTGAAGGAATACCAGTTCCAGCGTCAGTTGAAACGGCTGCGAGTGGAGGTTGCGGATATTGACCTTGGGGGGCTTGACGATGCACAGAGGATGTCCCGCCGCGGCGGGGCGGCAGACAAGAGCCGGTGGGACAAGTCGCGGATTGCCAAC
>CAYGVZ010000176.1:0-6496 GCA_964353475.1 uncultured Pirellulales bacterium
ATCCTTGCCGTTGTTGATTCTGAGATTGAGAATCTTGCAGTTGTTTCCGTCAAAGGTTCCTGTAAATCTTGCGCCCTGGTGGAAAAGAGAGGTTGCGTTAGTGTCCGGCGCAATGAGGGCGGTGGTCAGGGTGCGTCGCCCGGCCAGATTCGGGTTGAGGTCGATGTCGTTAGTCAGGATAAAGCACTTGTTGTAGTCGTTTGCATCATCGGCCAGCGCGTATAGGTCGTTGTGGTCGGCTATACGGTATGGGTTGTTCGGCTCGCCCGTCCCGCCGGAGTACTTAGCTCCAACCGCTGCCGCAAAACAGAGCAGCAGCGCAATCACAAATCGGCAGTCCGAAATCCGAAATCCGAAATTCACCTTCGCCGTCTCCATTGCCATCTCCTTAAATTGTCAATCTGCAATGATAAATCGCAAATCGACTACGCCCCCCAGCGTTAAGATAAATGTTACCATAATCGGCATATTTGTCAAGCAATTTTTGAGGGTGATGGAATCTGCTCTGTTGCAATTCTGCCGTTGGTCAATACAATTGGCACGTCTAATTCTTGGTGGGCGTTCACACCAAAAAATGTGGCGTTTTTGTGTCATTGCGAGGCCTTTAGGCCGAAGCGATCTTTACCCGCCGTTCTTTTGGCGGGTCAAACGTCTTGCGACATCGGACTGCTTCGCTTCGCTCGCAGTGACAGAAATGAAGTTCTTCGGTGAACGCTGACGATTTTCGTATTCTTGAAAGGAGAATTGAGATGAGAATTACAGGCAATCGGCGTTTTCTCGCCTTTTTGCTCGTTTTGTCGGCAGTGTGCAGTGTTGCTTTTGCTGAGCACAAGTATAACGCCGACTACAGCGGGGCGAATCTGGATTATGTCGGCTTTCCGATGGGCGGCATCGGGGCGGGGATGGTTTGCCTTGAAGGGGCGGGGATGCTGAGCAGTTGGTCGCTGCACAATAAGCCGGGAGTATTTACGGAACATCTTGTCTTTGCAGCGGTGTGCGTAAAGGGCGAGAAGGAAAACATCGCCCGTGTATTGGAGGGGCCTGTGCCGAAATGGAAGATATTTGCGGTGCCGCCCGGAGAGGTAAGTTATGGCGGGCCGGGCAACGGGCTTGGCGGCAAGACATACGGATTACCGAGATTCGGCAAGGCGACATTCAAAACAGGGTTTCCGTTTGGAGTAGTTACACTGGCAGACCCTAAAGTGCCTTTGAAGGTTGAGATCACGGGCTGGAGTCCGTTCACGCCGCCTGAGCCGAACGATTCATCGCTGCCGGTCGCGGCCCTTGAATACAAGCTTACCAACACCAGCGACAAAAAGATTGAGGCGGTGTGGTCGTTCAACGCCAGGAATTTTATGCAAGCAAAAGAAGGTGAAGGCGCAATCAAGAAAGTTAACGGCGGATTTATTCTGGCGCAGGCGCCGACCAGCAAGATAAAGAAGTGGGAGGAAGGGTATTTCGCCGCCTTTGTCGATGATAATGACGCCAGGGTAAATTGTGCGTGGTTTCGCGGCGGCTGGTTCGACCCGCTGACAATGGTCTGGAAAGACGTCGCCGAGGCAAAATGCTACGATACCGAACCATATAGCAAGGGGGCGCCAAGTCCCGGTGCGACGATATTTGTCCCCGTAGAGCTGGAGCCGGGCAAAGAGAAAACCATCAAGTTGAAGTTGTGCTGGTATGTCCCCATCAGCAACGTCAGGGCGGGCGACCGCGTGACAAAAGCAGGCGATGACCCCAACGAGCAGACGTACAGTCCCTGGTACTCACATCGATTTGTCTCAATAGACCAGGTCGTCTCCTACTGGAGGGATAACTATGACGACCTGAAGGGTAAGAGCCGCAAGTTCAGCGATTGTCTGTATGACACGACTTTGCCGCCTGAAGTGATTGAGGCGGTTGCGGCGAATCTGACGATATTGAAATCACCCACCGTATTGCGAGTGGCTGATGGCCGTATGTGGGCGTGGGAGGGTTGCCACGATGGCGCCGGCTGTTGTCCCGGCTCCTGTACGCACGTATGGAATTACGCACAGGCGGTGCCGCATCTGTTCGCACCGCTGGAGCGGACGCTACGAGAGACAGAGTTTTGCGTATGCCAGAACGACAAGGGACATCAGAATTTCCGCTGTCCATTGCCGATTGGCGAGCCGAGTCACGGATTTCACGCAGCCAGCGACGGGCAGTTAGGCGGCATAATGAAAGTGTATCGGGACTGGCGGATAAGCGGCGACACAGAGTGGATGAAGGGGATGTGGCCACAGGTAAAGACGAGTTTGGACTACTGCATAAAGACGTGGGACCCGAATCACAACGGCGTTCTTTCCGAGCCGCATCACAACACCTACGACATCGAGTTCTGGGGGCCGGACGGGATGTGCAGCAGCTTCTATCTGGGGGCGCTCAAGGCCGCGACTTTGATGGGCAAGGTCGCGGGCGATGACGTGTCGCTGTACAAGGAACTGTTGGCTAAAGGCGAAAAGTATGTAAATGAAGACCTTTTCGATGGTGAGTACTTTATTCAGAAGGTGCAGTGGGAGGGATTGCGCGCGAAGAGTCCGTTAGACGTGCAAAGCTTCGGCGGCAATTACACCCCGGAGGCGGTGGAGCTTTTGAAGAAGGAAGGGCCGAAATACCAGTATGGCAAGGGCTGTCTGGCCGATGGCGTCCTGGGCTCCTGGCTTGCACAGGTAAGCGGCGTTGGCGACGTCCTCGACCAGCAGAAGGTAACGAGCCATCTGCGAAGCGTCCACAAGTATAACCTTAAAAAGGACCTGTCGGAGCACGTCAATCCGCAAAGGCCGGGCTATGCAATGGGCAACGATGGCGGGCTGCTTATCTGCACCTGGCCGAAAGGCGGTATGCTGACCTTGCCGTTTCCGTACAGGAATGAGGCGTGGACGGGCATCGAGTACCAGGCCGCATCACATATGATAATGAAGGGCCTGGTGAATGAGGGCCTTGAGGTCGTGCGAGTGGCAAGAGACCGCTATGACGGCCGCGCACGAAATCCTTTCAACGAATACGAGTGTGGCCACTGGTACGCGCGGGCGATGTCGTCATACGCCCTGCTGCAGGCCCTCAGCGGCGCACGTTACGATGCTGTCGAGAAAGTGCTTTATCTCAAGCCGGCCGTTAAAGGCGACTTTAAGGCGTTCTTGTCAACAGCCACGGGCTACGGCACCGTCGGCGTTAAAGACGGTAAACCCTTCTGTAATGTGGCAAGCGGTACAATACCATTCGAGCGAATCGCTTATACAGAAAACTAAACGCTTCTAAAATAATGAAAAAGACGCGGACTTGTCCGCCGTAGGGTCAGGAAAGGCGGATGTGACGGCCCGGCTTCGTGCGTCGCAGGCGGGAAGACAAAAACCCTCATTGTTACGCTGAAAATGAAGATTCGGTTAGATTCGGTCGGTTTTGGGGGAGGCAGGGGGTAAATATGCATTATTGCGTCAAAAATGAGGTTTGAGGGGCGTAGATTCGGTTAGATGCGGTTAGATTCGGTTCGCCTGACCGAATCTTATCCGACAAAGGTTTTTAACCGCGGATTACGCGGAGAACACAGATTCGAAAATCAAAATCAGCGCAATCCCCCCTCGGGGTGACTTGCGCCACGTGGTTAGGAAACTTGCTGGTGAAAAACCGCGGGGAAAAAACTGCTTTTCTTTCCACTTTAGCGATATACTGTTTCTTTGAGGCCGGAAGGTACGGCCGCGAGAGAAAAAAAAGATGTTAATCTGGAGAACAAAAAACGGTAGCTGTCCCCGGATGGATGCCCGGATGGATGGATTGGCCCCCGTCCCCGGATTGGCCCGGAAATAAGACGCAAGGCCGTAGACAAAATGTCGTCAGGATAGTCCGAGACCTTCTGCAATTCCGTTGCCATAGTTCTTATCCGCTTTACGGAAATGCTCCACCATTCTCTTTTGGATTTCCTTCGGGACGTTTTTGAGAGAGCGGACGATGTTTTGTATCAGCCGTTTTTGTTCATCGGGCGGCATCAGTCGATAAAGGTTACCCGGCTGGACATAATCGTCATCAACGCCTCGTTTTTGCTCATACCAGTCGGCATTGCCAGAGATTTTCAACGGCGGCTCTTTAAAAGCGGGGTCTGCTTTTGGCCCACCGAAACTGTTCGGCTCGTAGTTTGGTGACGGCCCGCCGTTGTCGTCGAACCTCATTTTCCCGTCGCGCTGATAGTTATTCACCTTGGCGGCATGTGGGCAATTAATCGGCAGACGCTCGAAGTTTACACCCAGCCGATACCGTTGAGCATCCGCATACGAGAAAATACGCGCCTGGAGCATTTTGCACGGCGAAAAAGAAATGCCGGGGACAACGTTTGCCGGAGAAAAAGCGGCCTGTTCAACTTCAGCAAAATAGTTTTGGGGATTTCTGTTCAATTCAAGCACCCCGACCTCGATTAGCGGGTAATCCTTATGCGGCCAAACCTTGGTCAGGTCAAATGGATTCCATCGATAGTTCTCTGCTTCTTTCTCGGGCATTATCTGAACGGAGAAAGTCCACTTCGGATACTCCTTTCTTTCTATCGCCTCAAACAACTGATGAGTATGATAGTCCGGGTCCTGGCCGACAATCCGGTCCGCTTCTTCCTGCATAAGGCACTGAATGCCCTGCTGGGTCTTGAAATGGAACTTTACCCAGAAGCGTTCATTCTGGGCATTGATGAAACTATAAGTGTGACTTCCGTATCCATTCATAAATGGAATACCCTTCGGAATCCCGCGGTCGGAGAACAATATGGTCACCTGATGCAATGATTCAGGAACCTGTGACCAGAAATCCCATTGCGGCGTATCCGCTTTGACATTCGTCTGGGGGTCGCGTTTCTGCGTGTGAATGAAATCCGGGAATTTAATGGCGTCCCGTATGAAGAAAGTCGGCGTGTTGTTGCCGACCAGGTCCCAGTTGCCTTCTTCGGTGTAGAACTTCAGAGCAAAGCCCCTGACATCACGAACCGTATCGGCAGAACCTTTTTCTCCCGCAACAGTAGAAAACCGGCCGAACATCTCTGTTTTCTTGCCTATCTCGGAGAACAGCTTTGCCTTGGTGTACTTCGTGATGTCCTTTGTCACAGTTAAAGTGCCGTGTGCGCCGGCCGCTTTTGCGTGCACAACACGTTCAGGAATACGTTCCCGGTTAAAGTGAGCCAACTTTTCAAGCAGATAGTGATCCTGCAATAATGTCGGCCCGCGTGCTCCGTCGTTCAAAGACGTTTGATTGTCAGATACCGGAATGCCGGCTGCGGTGGTTAGTTTTTTCGATTCTGAAATCATTGATTCGCTCCTTTCCGATTTAGCTGATTATATCAAGAGTTGATTCTCTTACGTTGATAGTCATAACTATGTTCTTTCCCGCTTTACATAACATCACCCGCTCTTGTTCCTGAGCACAACAATGATAATACCTTTTGTAAAGTCACTTCCCGGTCTTGAGTCAGCAGTATATCGCCAAACTATTAAGAAGAGCAAGTGTTTTAATAGTTCGCAATCCGAACTACTCCGCTTCGCCCAAGCTACGCAGGGCAGGCGAAATACGAGCAACGAACTCACATTGCGTAGCTGTGCAGGCCGGGCAGTTATATTTTCTCCGGTTTAACGTTTTGATTTTATTCTGCCTGACGGAGTATCGGGCTGCGACTCAGTTAAAAAACCGATGGGTTTTTTGGGCTTTTCCTCAACCGCTACCATTTCAGAAAGGATTTTGAAGACGAGTTTGAACTGCTCATCGTATTTACGTTCGATTGCCTCGATTTTTCGCCTCAGCGCCGAATTAGTCGCCAGAATCTCACGCAGTTTCACGAATGTTCGCATAATGGCGATATTTACCGCAACTGCACGCTTGCTCCGCAAAACGCTTGACAGCATCGCTACTCCCTGCTCAGTAAAGGCATAGGGTAGAGCGCGACGTAATCCGCCCCAACTTGAAATCACAAATTGTGATTTCAAGTTTTCATATTCCTGTTTATTAATCTGGAAAATAAAATCCGAAGGAAACCGCTCTATGTTACGTTTAACTGCCTGAACCAAAACTCGCGGCTCTACGCAATAAAGCTTTGCCAAATCGTTGCTTAGCATTACTTTATGGCCTCGAATAATGAAAATTCTATCAGCTATACGCTCAAAAGGGATAATTGAGTTTTGCTCTTCTGCCATTATTAACTCCTTAACTTATTGCAAACTTGAAGTGCCAATTTGGCACCTCAAGTTTAATCTTGTGGTCGCAATTTGCGACCTCAAGATTGAGATTAACAGACAATATCTCTTTAGTCAAACCAACAAATGTATCGCGAAATACGATATACGAACTACCTCGCTTCGCCAAGATTACGCAGGTCAGGCGCACGACGAATTCACATTGCGTAGCTGTGCAGGCCGGGGAAGAGGCGAGAGAGGTTGACCCATAAAAGCGTAATTATTATTACGGCCAGGCCGGCAATCACCCAGAGGGAATTTATCTGCGGGAATTTCTT
>CAYGVZ010000177.1:0-2737 GCA_964353475.1 uncultured Pirellulales bacterium
ATATGCCGAACCGAATGGTTACTGCACGAGAAATAATCAGAATGCGTATAATATGTCCAATTGGACTAACTCCTATCATGATAGGTTCGACATTGACCAGGCGCCCTCCTTTGTAGCGTTTGAACGCGGCGGCAACAGCGGCAACGATATTATCACGGTCGCTCGAACTCATCCAGCCCTTGGCATCACAAAAACGAGCAACGTTGCCCCCGGCGATTGCAACGAGCCGAACGATATTATCACTTACACTATTGCCTATAACGCCAATGGGTATTCCGACACCAACGTTGTAATCACCGACTATTTGCCCCAGGAGGTTGATTTTGTCTCGGCCTCGCACGGCGGCTATAACGGTCTTCTGCATGCGGTTGTATGGAACGTCGGCACAGTGGGGCCGAGCGATACGAATTCGATGGATATCATTGTGCGGGTGAACACCTTGGCTGAGCCGTTAGGGACATTGCGCAATCGCGCTATTATCGAAGGGGACACTTCCTTCAATATAGCCCAAATCGCCACCCCCGTCTGCTGCTGGCAGCCCGGCGTAATATACGTTGACTGGGACGCCTAGCAGGGCACCAATACCGGCATGTCGTGGGATAATGCTTACCTCGACCTCAATGATGCACTTGCCAGGGCGAGGCATGGCTGCGGCAGCCAGATATGGGTTGCAGCGGGGACATATCTGCCCCAAAGCACGTCCCAGCCATTTTCGTTGGTCAGCGGAGTACCCGTGTATGGCGGATTCGCGGGTTACGAGACATCAATTGAGCAACGAGATTTGTATAATCCCGCCAATGAAACGATCCTCAACGGCCTGGTAGGAGGAAATAATGCCACTTATGTTGTTACGGCCACAAACGCCAATTCCGCAACGATTCTCGACGGCTTTACGGTTATTGAAGCGTCAACCGCCGGCATCAATATCAGCGGCGGCTCGCCCATTATCCGCAACTGCCGGGTTCATCACAATCAGGATTATTACGGCGCCGGCATATTATCTGGTAACGCCAATGTTCGAGTCGAACGCTGCACCGTCAGCGACAACGCTGGCAAAGGTATCGCCTTCTCAAACGGCAGTCCCCGAACGGTAAATATCTTCAACAACGTGATACACCATAACGGGGATACCGGAATTGACATATGGGAAAATTACTACCCTGGTACGTCACAGTTGAACATCAGGAACAACACAATAATCAACAACGCAGGTAGAGGCGTGGATTCGTTGATAGTATTAGCCAGTGTGACCAACTGCATCGTACAGAACAATCAAGCCGGCGATGTGTACAACTGCACCGTGTCATATTCCTTGCTGACAGGCGGCGGCGACCCGTGTTTTGTGGCGGCGGAGGCAAACAACTTTCATCTCAAGACCGAATCGCTGTGCATAGACAGAGGCAAGCCGAACTCGACTGACTCGAATGAACTGGATATTGACGGCGAGACGCGGGCTATGGACGGCGACGCCAATGGGACCTCTATTGTTGATATGGGCGCTGATGAGTTCTATCAGCCGAGAGCGGACTACAACGACGATGGAATCGTGAACTTTATCGACTTTGCGATGTTTGCCCTGCCCTGGCGGATGACGGATGCGAATATCTCGCTGGATGGGGACAACGATGTGGATATGAACGACCTTGAATTATTCTGTGACGTCTGGCTGTGGACGGGCCCGTGGATGGATGAATATCAGCAAATGATGTGTATGGGCGGCGGAGAAGGCCAATCGCAAATGATGCTCCCTGCCGGCCAGGAATTGTTTATGGCCGAAGCCCTTGAATCAGCCCCCTTGCAGGCCGATGTGTTGACTATTCCCGAACCCCCGCCAAGCGTTGAAGACATAATTGTTTGGCTGGATGCCACCTGGAACGCGGGCGATTTTGCAGGCGTAATGACTTACGACGAGTACCTGGCCTTTAGAAAGCTTCTGGAAGAGCAGATGCAATAAGCAACAATTGCCTGCGTATTATAATGCTTCACGGGGCTGGCCTTTTCCCAGCCCCGTGTTCTTTTCGGCGTCGGGTCAGTTCTTGACGGGGGCGAAAAGAAACGGTAAGCTTCCTGACATCACAGGTTAAACACAATTGGTCATCCCCGCCAAAAGAACGGCGGGCAAGTTTGTAATGAAAGGAACTGGAATGCGGACAACAATAGTTAATGTAAGGGCAAGAGAGATTTTGGACAGCCGGGGCAATCCGACCGTTGAGGTGGATGTGCTGCTTGAGGATGGTTCCTTCGGCAGGGCAGGCGTGCCTTCCGGAGCAAGCACCGGCGCTCACGAGGCGGTGGAGCTGCGCGACACCAAGGCGAAGCGGTATATGGGCAAAGGCGTAGCAACTGCGGTCAAGAACGTCAACGAGGTGATTACTCCTGAAGTTATGGGTATGGACGCCTGCGTACAGGAGCAACTCGATAAGAAAATGATTGAGATGGACGGCACGGCCAACAAGGGCAAGTTTGGCGCGAATGCGATATTGGGCGTGTCATTAGCGGCGGCAAAGGCGGCGGCGTGCTCAGCGCGGCTGCCGCTTTATCGCTACTTAGGCGGCTGCAGCGCGAATATCATTCCCGTTCCGATGATGAATATCCTTAACGGCGGAAAACACGCCGACAACAACGTCGATTTTCAGGAATTTATGGTTATGCCCATAGGCGCGGAGAATTTCCCTGAGGCGCTGCGAATGGGCGCCGAAACATTCCACACGCTCAAGAAAGTGCTCAAGGAAAAGGG
>CAYGVZ010000177.1:2837-6366 GCA_964353475.1 uncultured Pirellulales bacterium
TGCGAATGGGCGCCGAAACATTCCACACGCTCAAGAAAGTGCTCAAGGAAAAGGGCTACAATACCAGCGTGGGCGACGAAGGCGGTTTTGCTCCTATGCTCAAGACCAATGAAGAGGCGCTTGAGGTTGTGATGGACGCCATCACCAAGGCGGGCTACAAGCCGGGCAAGGACATCTGTATTGCGCTCGACCCGGCCTCAACGGAAATGTTCGACGCTGAGACGAAGAAATACAGCTTCTTCAAGTCGGACCCCAAGAAAAAAGTCAGCAGCGATGCGATGGTTGACCACTGGGAGAAGTGGGTAAAGAAGTATCCGATCATCTCGATTGAGGATGGTCTTGCCGAGGACGACTGGGACGGCTGGGGCAAACTGACCAAGAGGATAGGCGACACGGTGCAATTGGTCGGCGACGACCTGTTTGTAACCAACACGCAGCGGTTGGCTAAGGGAATCGAGCTTGGCAGCGCCAACGCGATACTGATCAAGCTTAACCAGATAGGCACGCTCACCGAGACGTTTGAGGCAATCAATATGGCGAAGCGGGCCGGCTGGAACGCGATTATAAGCCATCGCAGCGGTGAGACCGAAGATGCGACGATTGCCGATTTGGCGGTTGCATCGGGTGTGGGGCAGATTAAGACGGGTTCTGCGTGCAGGACCGACAGGATATGCAAGTATAACCAGTTGCTGCGAATCCACGAGGAATTGGGCGAAGCAGCCCGCTATGCGGGGTTTATGTTCGAGAAGTAACACAATGAAGATTTGGATTTGGAACGGCAGGTGCGGCGTCCCAATGGAGGGGAGGTAACGCACCTGCCGTCTTGTTACTGTGATGCGAGGCCCGATTATTTTCAGGAACGTTCTTTTTGCCGTGTTCTTCACCGTCGGGGCGACGGTGCTGGCGGGGACGATATTGTGCCAGGATTTGCTCGAGTACTTTCATAACAGGCAACTGCTGGGGAAGGTTGATGACTCCATCGGCAAGCTCGAATCGCTCAACGCCGATTACGATGAGCTGCTGGCTGAAATGGAGAAGGACCCAAACTACATTAAACGTATCGCAACGGCTACTCTCGGCAGAGACCCGTGTGAGCCGAACACGGTTTATCCGAGAGCGACTGTGGAAAAGTTAGCTGCTGCAAAGGCGGCGCTGGGGGAAGAAACGAACCAGCCAGGCGCTGAACCTAATGAGCCGCTCTGGCTCAATCGCTGCTGCCAATCGCCCCACAGGCATATTCTTTTTGCCTGCGGTGCAGTCCTTGTGCTGATTTCATTTATCTTCTTCGGCCCTGTCAAAGTGACCGGGCAGCAACCAAAAGCGCCTCCAAAGGTCGAAGAACCGAAGAGTCAATGATGCATTGTATGCCCGAGGGCAGCCAATGCCGAAGTGCCAGGCAGGTAAATTTGAAGTCAATTGCGATTGGGGGAAATAGAATATGAATCGGTCGAGAATTCGGACAGGAGTATTTGTTGTGTACGTCTGTCTGCTGGGGTTAGCCGGGTGCCAGCAGCAACAGCAGCAGCCGAGGCGGCCTGCAAATTTCAAGCAGTATCGGTATCAGTATTCGATTGAGCAGCTCAAGGATAATTTCTCCCAGCAGCAGATTGTCAAGGCCAAACAGGCAATCGCGGAAATGAACGACGTTATCAAACGCGGGCCTTACAAAGCCGACTTCGAATCATTGGACAGGCATCCATTGCCGGAGTGGTTCAGGGACGCCAAGTTCGGCCTGTTCTATGACTTCGGCCTCTATTCGGTTGCCGGCTACGGCGAGAAGCGCTTTGGCCGGGCAAACTACCCCGACTGCTATCTCGACTTTATGTACGGCTGGCTGCGTGACTACCACATCAAGACGTGGGGGGCGGATTTTGAAAGAGACGACTTTATTCCGCTGTTCATGACGCCGAACTATGACGCCCAGGCATTTGCCAAACTTACCTTGCAGGCCGGCGCCAAATACTGCGTTCAGTTCGACAGGCATGCCGACGGTTACTGCCTGTGGGATTCCAGCTTCACGTTCAGGGATTCCGTCGATATGCCGCCGGGGCGCAACCTGGCGAAAGAGATGGTTGACGCCTGCCGCAAACACGGTCTCAAGTACGGTTTCTATTACGGCGTCGAGGACTGGCAATACCCGCTCATTTCAAGCATTGACGGCAGGATAATCACCCGCAAGTGGGCGATGCCGGCTACCTACCCCAGCCCGGATATGCCGGCCGGCTCTGCGGATTTCAACTCCGTCACAGACAACCGCCTGATGTCAGGCGAAGTCCCCGTTTACGATTTTGTCAGCGAATATCTTGTTCCACAGGCCAAAGAGTTCATCGACAAGTACGACCCCGATATCCTCTGGTTCGATGCCGAGTGGGACAACCCCGCCGCCTTCTACAGGACGCCCGAAATGGTCGCCTACTTCTACAACAAGGCCCACGGGCACAAGGAAGTCGCCGCCAACGACCGATTCGGAAAGGACACACGCTCAAAGCACGGCGACTTCTTTACCAGCGAGACGGATGACGTCTCCATCAATCTTGAGCATTGCTGGGAAGAGAACCGCCCGATGGGCGAGTCATACGGGTATTGCTGGAAGGATAACGACCAGACCGTCAACTCGGCCACCGAGCTGGTCAAAATGTTGATTAGAATCGTCGCAAAAGGGGGCAACCTGATACTGATTGTCGCGCCGGAGGGAAGCGGCCGGCTTCCCGACTATCAGGTCAGCCGATTGAGAGAGATTGGCGAGTGGCTGAAGGTCAACGGCGAGGCAATTTATGCAACCAGACCCGCGCGGGTGCTGAATGAAGACACGCAGTTGGGACGCAACGTCTGGTACACGCGCGGCAAGGACGGCACGTACAACTACGCGATAATAGTGGACTGGCCAAAGAGCGACACCATAATTATGCGAAACGCCAATCCGAAATGGGACAAGAAGGTTTATATGCTCGGCTACGATAAGCCGTTAGAATGGATCGACAGCCCGAGTTATGGGATGGCTGTGAGATTACCCGAGCAAATGAAAGACCCCGCCACTCGGCCCTGCAAGCACGCCTGGGTCATCAAGTACGAGTACGACAGTAAAGACGAATACCCGCCGCCCAAACCTGCTAAACAGTAAAGTCAGGACATCATTCGCCGAAGAATGAATCGGGGATATTTTCTGCACAGGAGAGGAGGACGCAGGCAAAGAAGTACGGGAGGAAAACAAAACCTCCTAATGCTTAGCGCGGAGGAACCTGATTGTTGTCCGCCCAGTTCAACTCGGGAAGGTTTTCCCGTCGCACCAACCATGAAACTCCATCGTTGCGCACGATTGCGCACCAGCCACCGTGATTGCTAAAGTTGAGCAAGTTTGGCCCCCCGAAGGTGTTCCAGCCGGCGCGGGTCTCAAACAGCAACACGACATCGGGCGGCGAATTCGGCTCACAATGAGGATTCATTGCATAACTGCAGGGACCATGGCGGTCGTGTGGACATCGCAAAAAGGCCTCATTGAGGTCAACATATTCTCTAATCAGATCGCACC
>CAYGVZ010000178.1:0-6362 GCA_964353475.1 uncultured Pirellulales bacterium
TACGCCAATGGGTTTACAGCCCATCCCCTTTGACCACTCGGGCACCGACCCTTTTTCGTCGCTCGTAACAACAGCGACAGAATACACGACAACTTGTGCTTAGTTTACTTGCCGCCGCCTTTTCTTTCAAGAAAAATCCTTTGCCTATACGCAGTATGTGCCCGCGACAGGCGCCGATTATTGCGTCTTGAATTTTGCTTTTTGTGATTTCCGCATACCCCCAGCCGCCCTCGACGCGGCAAGGAATCCTTGCTTTACAGCGACTCCCAAAACACGTATCATACGCCGCTGTCGCCGATGTAGCTCAACGGTAGAGCACGGCTTTCGTAAAGCCGGGGTTGTGGGTCCAATTCCCACCATCGGCTGTTGGAGATGCGATGGTCATGAATGCCGAATGGCTTGAAAAGCGGTTTTTCAACTTCATCCTTTGGGGAGTAATTTTACAGGTCGGTTCATCGCTTCTTCTTGCCTGTAGAGAGCGGCTGTTCCTGCAGGTTGCGGGTTCTGCAATGTGGCTTGTTGGTACTGCGATTCTGCTGGTGGGTCTTGCCCATTACGCCAGGGCAAAGGGCCTACATCCCGCCTGGTGCGTTCTTGGCCTGCTGTCTTTGCCGGGGCTGGTCGTAATTGTGCTGGTTCCGGCCAGGCGCATACAGTAAACCTGCGGGCGTTCTAAAGGTTATACCTTTTTGTTGTTTAACGGGGAGCACTACAGACGTTCGATGTTCTAAGTTCGATGTTCGACGTTCATTTTTCCGTCTTCCGTCCTCCGTCTTCGGTTGCGAGTATCCAGTATCCAATATCTTTGTGTCTTAGTGTCTTGGTGGCCGATTTCACTTGACACACAATATCTTATAATGTATAATACCCACCGAACAATGAGAAAGTGAGTATTCTATGTCAAATCGAAGCGGAGCTGAAATCCCTGCGGGTGAGTTGCTTTGGGCTATCAAACCGGGGACTCAGAGCTTTCAAATATCCACCCACGCCGCTCATCCCCTCTTTCCTATCCGATATCCGCAATCCCAAATCCGCAATTCAGCCCTCCGTCCTCTGTCTGCTGTCTTCGGTCTCATGTCTTCTGTTTTGCCTGTTCTGCCCATCTTGCCCATATTCCGCTTTCCGGGTAATGCAATTATGCAAAACGAACCCAATTTACAAAAGCCCAAAACCGACCCAACCCCTTCTCCAGAAACGACTTACACGTAAAATACCCTATCCGCCAAATCGAAAAGCAAAGCCAATTTCACAATCACTTCAAAATCCCCCCGCAATCCCGAACCCCGCCGTTTTGCAAATGTCCGTTCATCTGGTATTATTAATGCGGTGCAATTATGAATCTCCACGGCAAAAGCATATTATTGCGGAAAATTCTGAAAGACCTTGGGTCGGTTGTTGTCGCCTATTCCGGCGGCGTGGACAGCACCTTCCTCCTCAAGGTTGCCGTTGATGTGCTTGGCGCAAAGAACGTCCTTGCGTGCATAAGCGCAGGCGTCGTCGAGCCAAAGCACATCCTGAAAAGGGCAAAGAGAATCGCCAAAGACATTGGCGTTCGATTGGAAAAAATCGACGCTGACGAGTTGGCGGACCCGAACTTCGTCGCCAACAAGGCCGACCGGTGCTTCCACTGCAAATCACACCTGTGCAAAGAACTCTTAGATATCGCAAGGCAGCAGCATTTCAAGCACGTCGTTTTCGGGACAAACTGCGATGACCTCAATGACTTTAGACCCGGCAACCGGGCAATGAAAGTGTTCGGCGCCCGCTCGCCGCTGGCTGAGGCCGGTTTGACAAAAGAGGATATTCGTCAACTCAGCAGAAAATTAGGCCTCGAAACAGCCGACGTCCCCGCCTCGCCCTGCCTTGCATCCCGGCTTGCTTACGGCCTTGAGATTAGCGGCGAACGCCTTGCTCAAATCGAACAGGCCGAGGATTTCCTGCGGACGTTGGGCCTCGTTGAATTTCGCGTCCGCCATCACGACACAATCGCACGAATCGAAGTCAATCCGCAGGATTTGCAGAAGATAACAAGTGAGCCGAATCGCTCAAAGATTATCAAAAAACTCAAATCCCTCGGCTTCAAATACGTCACGCTCGATTTACAGGGCTTCCGCAGCGGGTCGCTGAATGAGAACCTGTCAAACGCCGATAAGCAAAAGCACAACAAGTAAAAAGGCAAAAGGCGGTTTTGTTTCTTGCAATCAGTGTAAATCCTGTGTTAATCGGTGTCAAAAAATGTCAGTTCGTCAGGCCGGCGATTGCGGCGCCGATGAGAGTGGCGTTATCGACGCCGATACTCGCCGACGAACGACCCGATTGCGAGTCAAAGCAGAACGTCATTAGCCCGTAAAAATATTTCCGACCTTACGGGCACGCTTGGGCTTGTCGAGGTTTATGTTTAAGCCGATTCCAACCTCAACCAGAAGGTTCCAGCCGGCCGCTAGGTAAGCATAAGTCGTCAGCTCGCCGGCGTCCTTAACCTTTATCGTCGGGAAAATCGTATCCTCTGTCGCAATTGCAATCACCTTTGCGCCCACGCCGTCTGCGATTAACTTCTTGATAAGTTCCATCTCCGACCTGTATGGATTTATCAGAATCACCGCGTCGCACGCATCCATAACATCTTCCACGCCGTGCAGCAGGTATGTACCCTCAAGGAAATCGCTGCTCTTGCGCGTTATCTCGTTTGTCTTCAAGGCAAGCTCCTCGGCAATGCCGTCGTTTCTTCCAGCGAAGTATATCCTGCCTGCGTTCGCGACTTTCTCGATAAGCGGCTTATCAATTGTCTGTGTGAGTGCATCTTCAAAGGCATCACCCAGCATTTCAAGGTCGAGCGCCTTGCCTTCCATCTTCGAAATTAGCGATTGATAGAATATGGCCTGCTCGGCTACGCTCTTTGTCGCCGCTACCGCGTCTTCCGTCCCGCAGGAAAGCACAAATGCCTGGTTGACGAACGACTCCAGTTTCGTATTTTTGTTGGCGGTCAGTCCGAACAGCTTTTTGTGTCCGGCTTCCTTGAGGGCCTTGACAAGAAGGATGATTTCCTTGGTCTGGCCGCTGTTTGAGGCGGCGAACACCACGTACTTGCTCAGGTCATACTCGGTTGCCTGCAGCGACCCTTCAGTCGATATCCTGATGTCAACCCCGTCCCGCATCGCCTGCGCCATAATGTTCTTGGCGGGGAAAATCCGACTGGACCCTTCTCCCGTGAGGAAGAGTTTGCCGGTCTTTTCTATCTGCGAGGCCGCGTTGTCGGCGTTGGACAGCTTAAACTGTCGCAGAATCTGCGGCGTCTCCATCATCTCACGGACCAGGGCGTATTGCGCATATTTCTTTTCGTTATTCATGGCAATTACTGTCTCCTCAATATCTTCATAAATGCTTGAACGGCTTGTATGACAATCCGGTGTAATCGGGCAGCTCCCCAATCAGCGGTATCAGGTATTTCAGGAACGCCTCCGTCACAAAATTTCCTTCTTTATTTATGAACTCATCCGGCATTGGTTTTGCCTTAACCGCCACGTCCATCAGCGGTATTGTCCCCGTTTTGCATTTGTACTTTTGTGTCCCCTCTCTTTCCAGCGTCACCATCACTCCCGTCTCGTTTTCCTTTGCCAGCTTCACGGCTGCGCGACCGCACATATACGCCTCGTCAAAGTCGAGCTTGACCGCCCTGTCGGCGGCGCTCATCGGCAGCGACTCGGTGATTTGAAACTCCCCGCGGAATCCGAACTCGTTCGATATCATCTTGTGCAGCGACAACGCCGCGCTGACACCGCCCATAGCGCCGAACTCTACATTGGTAAACTTGTCCGTTGTCCGTGACGCCGAGACGGGCAGCCCGTCCGCATACGTAATCCCCTCTCCGCAGACAATAGATACCCAGCCAAACTCGTCGTAACAGCGTTTCACTTGCGCAAGAAACTTGTCTTTGTCGAAAGGCCTCTCCGGCAGACACAAAATGTGCGGCGCATCTTCTTCGGTTTTCTTGCCTGCCGCCCCCGCCGCGGTAACCCACCCGGCGTTTCGACCGATTGCCTGGAAAATGACAAACTGGTCAACCTTTTGCATGTCTCTGGCAAGAATTCCCGCCTGCATCACGCTAAGCGCAACATATCGAGCCGCGCTCGGAAAACCAGGCGTATGGTCCGTCCCGAACAAATCGTTATCGACCGTCTTGGGGACACCGATACCGCTGATTTCGTAGTTGTTATCTTTGGCATAGGCCTCAATACGGTGGATTGTGTCCATCGTGTCGTTGCCGCCGATGAGGAAAACGTACCTTATGTTGTTTTTCCTGAGCATATCGAGCACTTTCGGCAGGTCCGCGTCCTTCACCTTGTAACGACAGCTTCCCAATGCGCTCGACGGCGTATGCTTCAGCCGGCGTATCGTCTCAGCCGACTCTTTACCGAGGTTAATGATATTGCCCCCCATAAACCCCTCGATGCCAAACCGCATACCCAGTGTTTTTTCAATTCCGCTGAATCCCTTCGCCGCCTCGATTATTCCCACTAACGACGCGTTTATTACCGAGGTCGGCCCCCCGGATTGTCCGATGACTGCATTGCCCTTCAGCATTTTCAGGTAATCCTCACTAATCAGTTCGTTCTGCCCAGCACCCAAAATACTGGAATTAAAATATGCCGCCTATTATAATATCTCCGATGCAGGAATCCATACTCTACCTTGGCGACACTTCTTTGGACGGCGCCGCTTCCTACCTGACGGGCGTTATGCACGCACACCGTATTGCCTTCACGTATTTGCCTTCAGGCGAAAAATTCTCACGCAATCTTCTCGGCGACAAATGCAGTGCGGTCGTCATAAGTGATTACCCGGCTCAAAATTTCTCCGCCGGGCAGTTTGGCCTGCTGGTTGAGAAGGTTGTCGCGGGGATGGGCCTCTTGATGATTGGCGGCTGGGAATCGTTCACCGGCGCGGGCGGCGATTACAACAAGACCGTTCTTTGCACCGTACTGCCCGTCGTTATGCAAGACCGCGATGACCGCGTAAATTGCCCTCAGCCCTGCCTGATTGAAAAAATTAGAAACCATAAAATTTTGAATGGCTTGCCTTTCGAACAGCATCCGCCCGGCATCGGGGGTTTCAACAGATTTACCGCAAAATCCGATGCTGAAACCATTCTTATTGCCCGCAGATTCAATGTCGCCTTTAAGAACAGCGGCTTCGGATTCACACCCATGGCCCAGCCGGACCCTTTGCTGGTCGTCGGCTCTCACGGCAAAGGAAGGGTCTGCGCGTTTGCCGCGGATGTCGCCCCTCACTGGGTCGGCGGCCTCGTCGATTGGGGCGACGCCAGGGTCACTGCACGGGCGACTGGAGCAGGTGCAATAGAGGTTGGCAACTGGTACGCAGAGCTGCTGGCAAATATGGTCGGCTGGACCGCTCACAAGCTCTAAAGCGGGTTTGGCCGAGAGGTACATTCAGTTAATTTAGAGTCCAGAATATGAAGCTTGCAAAGAACTTTCTTGTAGTGACTGTTGTGCTTACCTTTCTTGTTGCTTTGGTTCATTGCGATGCGGCAGACCCTGCCTTGCCCGGCATCGAGTTTGTTCGACCTCCGCTGCGCATTCGGGTCGTGGACAACTCGGCACGGTACTTTCACCTGAACGATACTGTTGTTACCGGCATGAACGGTTTGGCGTCGCTTATCCACGATGACCAGAACAAAAATATCCTCGGCTGGTGCGGGATGAATCTCGAAAACACCAGAACCAGTCCGCAGGCAGGCACCCTGCGAGAACTCTGGAATGCTCCTCGTGTTGCGCCGATGAAGATTGAAAGGGTTGACCCCTGTTCGGTCAAGCTCACACAGACAGCCGCAGAGGCCGCGGGTTTGAACCACGAGATAATCTTTACCCTGGGCGATTCGTATGTTGACCAGACCATCACGACCTGGCCTGACCAAAATATCGAGTCGTCGCATACCTTTTATGCGACATATATGAATCAGCCGCAGAACACTTCGCTTTTCCTGCACGGAACTTTGCAGGGAAGCGCTGCTGCAGAGTGGCTGGAGCTTACAAGCCCCGGTCACGGCGGGGACGGGGCGGTTTTCTTCAGGCCGTTCGAGCCAAAGGGCAAGGCGTGGCACGAGTTTCTCACCGATAATCCGGTCATGCGCCAGGGTCGTTTTCGGTCGCCGCAGACAATTGCCGCTGCGGAAAAGGCCGGCTTCAAGGCAGGTGAGCTGAAAAGCTTTGACAGCTTTATGTTCGGCTTCTTTGACGAGTACGTCCTCTTGTTCATTTTCCGGCCTCAGTCCGACGCGAGGTTCGGGATGTGGATTTCCTCCAGCGGCGCACTTGCTGTCCGATGTCCCGCCTGGGACTATTCCA